>JAEWIG010000192.1 GCA_023387295.1 Bacillota bacterium
ACTCCACACTACTTGATCAGGACTCGAAACTGCGCTTTTATACCAGTCTCTTGATGTCGCATCAAAATCAGCTTGTAAATCAGCTTCCGGAATAATTAATAAATCTTTCTTCGCGCTTGCAGCATAAATCGAAGTCACATCATCATATTGCTTAATATAATTATTAAAATCTAAAGCTAGGGCATCCGTAGCTGTCTTATCCATATCTAGTGAACCGTCAACAGCACGGATATGATTTAAAACGATTTGTGACTCGGCAATATACTGCGTACTCGCCGTATATTTATCTAAAAATAATTGAAGTGAATTTTTCATTTCTCCCACGATACTGCTCGTCTGGCTGATTGCATCTTCTTTTAGTTGTGTTTTTATTTGTTGATTAACAAAAAAGCCAACAGTTAAAAGATTCAAAATTAACAATGATGCAAACAAAATAATTAGCTTACTTTTGATAGATCTAAACATAATCCTTCCCTTCTTTTACACTAATAAGAAATTTTTGGTAGCTTTTGACTACTATAATAACATTTAAGAAGGGAGCATCTTTCTTTGAAATATTACATTATGATGAAAAATTGGAACTTTTTTTACGATTATTACGCTTTCGAAGACTGCCGACAATCCACAATACAATTGGGATACCTATCAAATTTATCGGAAGTACATACGGGACTCGGTAGTGAATAGTATATTCGATGTTATATAAAGTTATATTTGGATAAATTTGCACTATAATAAAGGCCAACACCGAAATAATCCAAATTGGTTTTCGCCAATCCTTTATTTTTAGCCATTGTGCCGTTCCATAAGATGCCACATAAATATATAACGCTAATTTAATAAAAACACTTAAAATCCAGATGACAACCGCTACAACTTCCAAATTTTGAATAAAATTCATGATAGAAATAACACTGACTAAATCAAATGCTGAATATCTCATCTTTGCTGCCGTATTTGCACCAAATACGGTAATGACCATAAATGTAAATGAGGTAACTAAAAAAGAGGAAATACCAATCGCCCATAATGCACTTTTAGGTGCATTTTTGGGCTCATCCATGAACTTAATGAGCATTAGGATAATAACGGTCTCTCCAAAAAAGGAAAGAGGAAGTAAGGTTCCTTTCATAATCGACGTAATACCGGAGTCAGCATAAATAGGCAAAATTCTTTGTACATCTATATTTGAAATCGAGAAACAGAACAAAAGAACGCTCATTATTAAGATGATTGGACCGAAAAACTCTGCGCATCTTGCTATCCCTTCGATTCCACCTATGTATAGCAAATAAATGATTAGTAGTAGGATCATTAAATTAATAATCCACTGCGGGGTTGAATACAGCAAAATCGTGTTCGTAAAATCTGCAAACTGACTTAATACGACACTAGTAGCGGCGTACCAGTTAATTAAATAAATGATGATAACGAGATTTCCAAGCCATTTTCCTAAAATAGTTTTACTAAGTTGGATTAATGTTTCATTCGGATGCAAAAGACCAACCTTTGTGTAAATAATAACGAGCAAAAATGCTATTGCACTAGTAATTAATAGTGATATCCAAGCATCTTGTTTTGCATCAAAAATTGCTTCATTTATTGTAAGAAGAATTGTATTGCCTGTTAAAAAGGTAAAAAGCAACCAAAAAATTTGGATTCCTGAGATTTTCATTTTTTTGTCTCGCTTTCTATTTTGATAACTGGCGGGCCAGTTAACCCTATCTGCTTGATCGTTATATTTACTTTCACTGCCACCTCAGCATCTAAAAATTTTTCATCCCATTTATCTTTTATTTTTTTCCATTTATAAGGGTGCTTTCGATGGATTACTTCACCAAATCCAAAAACATCTGGCCCTTGCTCCTTTTGAATTTTATGAATCAATGCTAGTACTTCTTTTTTCACTTCTTGTTCAAATTTTTTTTCAAACAACTTAACATTTTTTATTTTTAATAAGTTAAAATCTGTATTGTTTTCAAGTAATTCTCCCTTACCTGTTAGCTCGATCGTTACTTTAACTTGATTTTGCTTATTCACTTCTGGAATAATTTTGCTACTCATATGGAACAAGATGATACTAGCATTCCCTTCTTCTATTGAAGTAGTTATGACATTTTTCTTGGCTATACCGGTCAGCCAATTAAAATATTTACTCTCTTGCGCGTTTATATAGCCAGAGAGCTTAAGATTCTTATCAAATAGTGCTGTACCCACTAATTCAAACGAGCTTTTTGCTGCCCCCCCCTGCTCAGAATGTTCTACTTCAGTGTTACCACCTATCTCCATCGCTGGCAAAGTAGGTCGAATTCCATCACTATTAGCGGCATAAAGGAATTTTAAAAAAACATCATCTCCTCTTTTTACGTCTTGCTCATATACTTTTAATGCTGTCATTGCAGGTATTTTTTCCAATGGGTATGCAACACTAAATGCATCTTTCGCTGTTCCATTTTTAATCACAAAAACCCCCGTTCGTATACTAACGGCTGGAGTTCTTACGATCGATTCTATGTTTTCTTTTAAACCTCGTTCTGCTATTTTTTCGCCCAAAAAAATGATTCGCCGCTGCCCCATAAAAGCTTGTCTTGATATCTTCTCCTGTAATTTTTGGATAGCATCCTCGGGGTTTCTTCCACTAGCTGTTACAGTAAAATAACTATTACCTGTTCCCGGATTACCGCCCCCACTCTGTGAGCTTATACTAGAAGGGATGACAATTTGTCCGCTAAAAGTAATATTTTTTTTCTTTCCATCATCCCATCCTGATGCTATCCATATTGCACGGTCATTTAATTCTATTCTATCCCAGCATCCAGATGTAAAAAGTAAGGAAAAACAGATGCAATAGAAAAATACACTAATTCTCTTCACTATTTCTCCCTCCTTTTTTCGGACTAGGTTTTTGTCCTAGCGGTATACGCTCTTTATCTTTACCAGATATAAGTGCCGGTCGAAGATTTAGTTTCCATCTTGGTGAACGGACAAAAACATCCTTCAAATTTCTTGGAATTTGTGGTGCGATCGGACTGAAATAAGGTACACCAAAAGAACGGAGATTAACAAGATGAATCGTAAGCGCAATAAAACCAATTACTACGCCAAAAAGCCCAAACATTCCAGCTAATAATAAAAAGACAAATCGAATCATCCGAAAGGCAGTTCCCAGATTATATCGAGGAATCGCAAAGGAAGCGATCCCTGTTGTCGCAACGACAATAACCATTGGATTCGAAACAATGCCAGCCTCAACAGCTGCTTGACCGATAACTAGTGCTCCGACAATGCTAACAGCTGGTCCAATTGGTTTTGGTAGCCGAAGTCCCGCTTCCCTAAGACCTTCAAACATAAACTCCATAATAAAAGCTTCTACAATTGCTGGAAACGGGACGTTTTCTCGGGCCGCCGCGATAGTAATAAGAAACAGTGTAGGAATAAGCTTCGGATGGTAAGTCGTTAAAGCAACATATAGGGACGGCATAAACAGAGAAAAATTAAATAGGATGTAGCGAATCCACCGAAGGAATGTTGCATAAATAAACCGTTCATAATAGTCTTCAGCCGCTTGTAATCCACTCCAGAAAGTCATTGGGACAATTAAAGCAAATGGTGTATTATCAACCATTACAGCTATTTTCCCCTCTAGAAGGGCAGCTGAAACAACGTCTGGTCTTTCAGTATTTTGGATTTGCGGAATAGGCGAATATGGAGCATCTTCAATAAACTCTTCGATAAATTCCGAGTCTAGTATCCCATCAACTTGGATTCGTTCGATTCGTGTGCGAACCTCTTTTAAAAGAGAGTCAGGAGCTATATTTTCAATATAAGCAATGACTACATCGGTTTGTGTAAACTCTCCGACTGTGAAGGATTCAAACTTAAGCTGTGTGCTACGAATTCTTCTCCTTACTAGAGACGTATTTGTCCTTAATGTTTCCGTGAATCCGTCTCTTGGTCCCCGAATAACTACTTCAGTCTGACTTTCTTGAACAGCACGTTTTTCAAATTGCTTTAGGTCTGCAAGAAGGGCTTTTTGCTCCCCATCCATTAGGATAGCGACATTTGCCTTTAATACTTCATTTATCAGTTCGCTCATTTTCGTTAAAGTTTTTACAGAGGATATAGCAATTAGCTGCTGTTCAATAATGTCTCCAATTATTTGGCCTTCTCCTAGCTCTTGAGGCACTCCTTCAAACATAATGGGTCTTAGTAAAACCTCATCAAGCGTTTTCGTATCACTTAAGCCATCGAAATAAACAATTAGTATTTTGACGTCCTTTTTTACTGAAAAAGAACGCACAACTAAATCAGAGCAATTTTTAAAGCGTTCTCTAATTATTTTTTCATTTATTGAAAGATCCGCGTTCACAAGATCATCTTGGTTATTAGTAGGGGGAGTTGTTGTTATTTGCTGTTTTTGTTTTGATTTTTTTTGTTTGGAGAATCGGAACATAATGTAAACACCCCCTTGATTGTATGTGTGTATTTTTCCAATCAAATCGAAATGTATACATTTTTACAAAATTGTTCCATATTCCACGAAGAATGTATTAGTGTAATGGAGGAAATAAAAAAAGCACAACAAGGTCAAAAAGAACCTGTTGTGCTTTTCATATCAATTATTCGCCTGAAACGAATGGTAATAAAGCCATTGTACGTGCACGCTTAATCGCAATCGTTAATTTACGTTGGTATTTAGCGTTTGTACCTGTTACACGACGTGGTAAAATCAATTTTGGATACTTACAATCGAATTGATACTTCTAAATGAATTATATTGCATTCATAAAAAACATATATCTTCCTATGAACTCTCCAATAAAAATAATTATAAAACTAATCCATAGAAAAATAGGTTGTGAACTCTTACGAATAAAAGTGACATAACTAAGGAAAATTAAACCTACAATATTTAAAATCAGTTGTCCGTACAAAAATGGTTGTTGCGCTGAACTGAATTCAACAACATTCGCAAAATGGACTGGCAAAAATACCATCTTTAAAGCTATACCAACTGATGCAATAAGAAATAAACTAAATAAAGATTGTTCTGTTTGTTGTCTACATAATGCACCTACAATTGTTGCACCGATTACTAATGCTGTTGAATAGAAAGCAGCATATGTCCCTATTCCGTGCCATGCACCTATTAATGAATTAGCATAAATCGACGCCATTACAAATACGGCACATAAACCTACAAATGATGTGATATACATCAAAGTAATATTTACTTTCTTTTTCAATAAAGATAGTCCCAGCGTTACTAGCGTTAAGAAAATTAACAAACCTACAAAAATAATCTCTCTGCTAAACCATGAGCTTCCAAGATTAGTAATGGTATACAAAGCGTGCAAAGGTGTTCCAAGGTGTGAAAATGATGCAGCTAGTCCAATTAATGATATAACACTGATTACAATTAAAGGTAACTTCGTCAATTGATAGATTGTCTGTTCATCTGTCTTTGTGATCTTTATATAAACAGATAAAGCTAACATCCCACCGATGGCGGTTTGCACCAAAAGTGTAAATATTAATAGTGGCCATTCATGCACAACTAGTTCCTCCTTCAATAACTATTCTTTACTTTGTACTACTATGAGGTGCAATGACTAAGTTAGGATTCGTTATTTTATCTGAAGGGAATCCTTTAAATGTTGCAACATCTCCATACTTTTCTCTTAATTCCTCAATATCACCAAAATCTAAAGCAGAGATAGGACAAGCTGCTACACAAGCTGGTCTTTCTCCTTTTTCCCTCAAATCAATACATGTATCACATTTCGTCATTTTTCCTAATTCTTCATTATATTGAGGTGCTCCATAAGGACAATTCCATGTACAGTATTTACATCCTACACAACGATTATGGTCAACCAAAACAACACCATCTTCTTTTCTTTTATGCATTGCCCCTGTTGGACAACCCTCTACACACTTTGGATTAGTACAGTGGTTACAAGAAATAGAAGCGTAATATGAACGAACAGATGGGACTACAGCGTCACCTTGGCGAATAAATCCCCCTTCTGTAAATTCATAAACACGGCGATATTGTATACCCGGTAACAAATCATTTTTATCTTTGCAAGCAATTAAGCATGCATTACAGCCAGAACAGATAGCTTGGTTAAAATAAAAACCAACTTGTGACATTAGTACTCACTCCTATTAAAGTTTTTCTACTTCTACTAAGTTTGTATGTTGTGGGTTTGCTTTCCCTAACGTTGTAGGACGACTACTTGTTAATACATTGATACACCCTCGAACATCGATATTGTCCTTATTAGGTGTATACCATGCACCTTGTGGCATCGCACAAACCCCTGGCATAATTCGTGGAGTAACTTTAACAGGAATGTGTACAACTCCGCGATCATTATATACTTTTACCGTATCTCCATCTTTAATATTTCGAACTTTTGCATCCTCATCATTCAGCCACATTTCTTGCTTCAACGCTTCATTTAACCACGGTAAATTATCATGAGAACCATGAGTTCTTCGCTTATAATGCCATCCAATTAACTGAAGTGGATATTTATCAGTTAATGGGTCAGACGGTCCTTCCCAAGCTGGTACATATTTCGCGATTGCTGGAATCTCTTCCGGATTGTTTTTATCTAAAAGATCTTTCGAAAACAGTTCGATTTTTCCTGATGGTGTTTCAAACTTATTGTTTTCAGGATCTTTAATTTGATCTTCAAAAGCTACTAACGGCTTATCCCAAGTGTATCGATGATATGATTTTTCACTTAATTCTTCAAAAGATGGGAAGTTAGGGTCTTTTTCCTTCGCTTTTACGATAGCATCCTTAATCCAATCCAAATCTGTTTTGCCTTCTGTAAATTCTTCTCTTAATCCAAGCTTTTCAGCAATATCTGCTACAACATCATATTCATTACGACATTCAAAAATAGGATCGATAGACTTATTACCAAAAATGATATAATCACCGAAATGCCATGGTTTACCAATATCATATCTTTCAAAGAAAGATGTTCCTGGAAGAAGAATATCTGCAAATTTTGCAGTTGGAGTCATATATAAATCAGAGCAGACGATAAACTCTACATTATTCTCATCTTCTAGTAATTTTTTCGTTCTATTAATATTTGAATGCTGATTAAAGAGCATGTTTCCACCAAAATTAATAATAAGTTTAATATTTGATTTCAGCTTATCTGTATTTCTTAAGCCATCATCCACTGTTAATTCGGTAGCTCTTTCTACAGCATCCGTCCATAAGAAAATTGGAAAACTGTCTTTAATTGGATTTTCTCCAGTACCAAAGCCTGGTTCTGGACCTTTTCTTGACCAAAGACCACTTCCTGGTGTCCAACCTCCACGTACGCCGATATTACCTGTAATAGCAGCTAACTGAATAGCACCACGAACAAATTGCTCTCCTACTGCATGTCGTTGAGGGCCATAACCTGTTAAAATGGCTGCAGGCTTCGCTGTCGCCAACTCACGTGCTAATTGATAAATTTTTTGTGCAGGAACTCTACAAATTTTTTCTGCCCACTCAGGTGTTTTAGGAATACCATCACTATTTCCAAGAACATAATCTTTAACCGTTTCTTGGTCTTGAAGTCCCTCAGGCATGGTTGTTTTATCAAATCCGACAGTATACTTGTTTAAATAATTTGAATCCTGCAAATTCTCTGTGATGATTACATATTGCATAGCATCCATAAGGGCATTATCAGTTGTTGGTAAAATCGGAATCCACTCATCAGCTAAAGAAATAACGGTATCTGTACAACGTGGGTCAATAACAACAATTTTCGTACCCTGTTCTTTCGCTTTTCGAATATAATAGCGCATTGGAGTTGAGAAAACGTTCTCCATCAGGTTATTACCCCAAAGAATGATATACTTCGAGTCCAATAACGTTTCAAATGCACTACCATCTTCAATTGTTCCGACAGAGTAAGGACTTGCAATAAAATAGCAACCATAGCTGTAATTGTTATAGTAATTTAAGTAACCACCATCTAAAGCTAACAATTTAAAAGCATAGTTTCTTGGCCACATCATTCCCCCATTATGTCCAGTTCCATGCTGTACATAGCGAGCTTCCGGGCCATATTCATTTTTTACACGTGTGATTTCATTGGCGATTGTTGTAATTGCCTCATCCCATGAAATCCGCTCAAATTTTCCTTCTCCTCGTTTTCCTACCCTTTTCATTGGATACTTTAAACGATCTGGTGAATAAGCAATTTGACGATACGCACGTCCACGAACACACGCACGATTTTCTGGAGTATTTCCTTCCACATCAGAACTTACTTTTGTGATAACATTATCAACAACATGTACGCGAATCTGGCAACGTCCACCACAGTTGTTTGTATTACACGTCTTCACAATTTTTTCTTTGGTTTCTTTTTCAGCTGAAACCTCGCTCGCTTTAAAAAGCTTGCTTCCAGCTACACTTGTTCCAACTATCGCTGGTGTGGAAACTGTTGCAGACCACTTTAAAAAGGAACGACGAGACAAACTTTTTTTCATTAAATCCTTCAACATTTAATTAACTCCTCTCTTTCTAACAAGGCTTCTATATCCATGTGTACTACCTCATTTAGCAAATACGCAATTCCAACATATAATTTTGACTCACTATGCTTTATAATTCTTTCCGCAAAGAGATGACACCAAGACAAAATGTGATTTTGTAAAAATTCTTTTTGGCTTTCAATATTGCTCAAAAATTCACAATTACATTTACAATCACTCTCTTTCTTTAGAAGGAATAGCATAAAATCCAATTCAACAGCCATATGGTCTTCTGGTTGTTGATTTTTTAAATGGAATTCTACTCCATGCTTTTGATAAAAAGCACGAACTTGTAATGTATTCTCACCGAACATTAAACCTTCGCGATCAAAATACACCGATTCCCAAATAGGAGCCTTTACATGACCTGGACCAACAAACAATCTCATATACTCTTCTTCTGCCTGTTTTAACACTTCCGTACATTCATTACCTGCCTGCTCTTGGAGAAATTCAACGATTTTCCTTGCTCCTTCGCTAAATTCAGCTAGTTCTACTAAATGCTGATCCTGTGATAGCCTTTTATATAGCTCCACACTCATAGGTTCAAGAAGCAAATCCCGTAACATGGTATAAAGATACAGTCTCCCTTGTTTCACAAATGGCCTCCTATTAATTAAAAGATTTTACTGCAATTTTGTTTGGTTCATTAATTGCAGATTAAGATTGGGAATGAAAATCCTATCTCACAAGAAATATATTATATTTAAATAATTTTAGACTGTGATCTAGATCACGGTGCAATAGTACTATTTTGTGGATTCTTAAAATAATAATCATTATCATCATTTTAGATTATCTTGGGGTAGCGTCAGTGAAATGGGGATTTTACTAAGAAAAGAATTCCCCATAATAAAAAACCTCAATTTTATCTATACCAAGACAAAATTGAGGTTTCGACAATTACTATTCTATTTTCACCAAGTTGAACAACAAATTCATTTAATCATTCTTTAGTCTGGAGGATGGACTTTTGACCATTTTGCTTTGCCTGGTTAAACCACCTTGAGAACGTTTCTTTTAAATCATAAGCTATTCTTCTATTGGCTTTTCTGTACTTCTATGGAATACATAACGCAGCTTTTTACACTTTTTCCGATCATAATCATGCCAAGTTGACTGTACTCTTCTTCTAACCCCATCTAATGCCCAGTAAATATAGCGAACAAAATGGAATCGGTCAACTACAATAATTGGTTTTCCAAGCAGCTGTTGAACAGCAGCTTTAAAAGAGGGACTCATATCCATGACTACAAATTCTTCTTTCGCGCCATATCTGCGTAAATATTGTTTAATCGTCTTTTTATAACAGTTAGAAGGATATCAATGGGTTCCCTCGTTAAAGCATCGGCAATAATAAGCTGGTACTTCCCTTCCTTTGTGTCCCCTTTATATTCATCAATTGCTATGGCCTTTGGCAATTCTTTTGGTTCCTCTTGAACGGAATTTTCAGCTAACGCATCAAAACGACGGACTACGGTAGAAGCTGAGATTCCATAGATCTCAGCTGCTTCCTTAAAGGTTTACCTTTAATACTACAAATCTTAATCGCTTGATTTAATTCAACGGATAATCATTGATAACATTCAATAAAAGGATTATTTTCTGAAAATCTCTTTACACAAACACATGTCAAACGACGCCTTCTATAAAAAATAAAATCTGACGTTCAAAAAACTTTAAGTGCTTTATTTTTTTGGATTCTATAATTATGGATCTTCGATGTTAGAATCCCACAGTTAGGGCACTGATGTTCCTTTAAAGGCATCTCTACATTATTTGTCATCTATTACTTCAGTCTTCTTAACGATTACTTCTTCAAATCCAGGTTAAACTATGTTAGAATTCATAATGCACGTATCCCCAATCTATACTTGTTTCTCACCAATTCAAGTATAAAAGAATGGGTGATATCGTGTTTTTTTATGCCCTTAAATTGTGTATAAACCCCAACATTTATTATAGAACTCCAAAAAAAGACATCCAAATCATGAAGAGATGGATGTCTTTTTATTATTTATTATTCGCCTGAAACGAATGGTAATAAAGCCATTGTACGTGCACGCTTAATTGCAATCGTTAATTTACGTTGATATTTAGCGTTTGTACCTGTTACACGACGTGGTAAAATTTTACCGCGCTCAGAGATAAATTTCTTTAAAAGATCAACATCTTTATAGTCGATGTGAGTGATTCCGTTTGCAGTGAAAAAGCAAACTTTACGGCGCTTAGCGCGACCGCCTCTACGTCCTCCCATAGCCATGGTAATTTCCCTCCTCTAATTTATATTTTACGTTCATTATTCAATGAGTACATTTTAGAACGGCAGATCATCATCTGAAATGTCGATCTGACTACCGTCATTTGCAAATGGATCATTATCTACACGTGTGTACCCTTGATTATTTCGGTTGTATTGCTGTTGATTCTGATTGTTGTTATTTCCAAATGGAGAATCCTGTTCTCTCGGAGCACCATAGTTAGCATTTTCACCTTTGGAGCTATTCCGGGGCTCAAGGAATTGAACACTTTCAGCCAAAACCTCTGTAACATATACGCGTTTTCCATCCTGACCATCGTAACTGCGCGTTTGAATTCTTCCGTCAACGCCAGCAAGACTTCCTTTTTTCAAGAAGTTCGCTACGTTTTCAGCAGGTTTTCTCCATATAACGCAGTTGATAAAGTCAGCTTCTCGTTCACCCTGTTGATTCGTAAATGTACGATTAACAGCAAGAGTGAATGAAGCAACCGCAACTCCATTTGGTGTATATCGTAATTCTGGGTCCTTTGTCAAACGTCCAACAAGAACAACTCGGTTCATCATCAGAATCAACTCCTTCTTCTAACTATTGTTTCACGTGGAACATTTTAGTCAAAAGTTTTTATCTATTACTTTTCGTTTTTAATTACAATATGACGGATAATGTCTTCGCTGATTTTTGCTAAACGAGAGAACTCGTCAACTGCTACTGCTTCAGCTTGAACATTAATTAATTGGTAGTAACCATCACGGAAATCATTGATTTCATAAGCTAAACGACGTTTACCCCAATCTTTTGATTCAATCAATTCCGCTCCATTATCAGTTAAGATTGCGTTAAAACGCTCAACTAGAGCCTTTTTAGCTTCATCTTCAATATTTGGGCGGATGATGTACATAATTTCGTACTTTCTCATCACGTTCACCTCCTTTTGGTCTAAGCGGCCCTAAAAAGGGCAAGGAGCAATTATTCATTACTCACAAGATGAAAGTATAACATATTATAGCTATTTTTGCAATGATAGAAAAAGCTCTACAGATTTTTTCTGCAGAGCTTTAAATGAAAATCAAATGATGCACATTGACTTTTATTGACAGGCTTACGCTAATTTAAACATTAAAGCGGAAATGGATAACATCTCCGTCTTGAACAATATATTCTTTTCCTTCTAAACGCACTTTTCCTGCTTCACGGGCAGCAACCATGTTTCCAGCAGCTAATAAATCATCATAAGACACCGTTTCCGCACGGATAAAGCCTCTCTCAAAATCGGAATGAATGATTCCTGCACATTGCGGAGCTTTCATTCCTTTTTTAAATGTCCATGCACGTACTTCCTGAACTCCAGCTGTAAAATAAGTTGCTAAGCCTAGAAGATGATAGGCAGAACGAATTAGTTGATCAAGACCCGATTCTTCAATTCCAAGCTCTTCAAGGAACATTGCCTTCTCTTCTCCATCTAGCTCAGCAATTTCAGATTCAATTTTTGCGCAAATGACAATAACTTCTGCATTATCCTGGGCTGCAAATTCCTTCACCTTTTGAACATATTCATTTGATTCAGGATTTGCTACATCATCTTCACTAACATTGGCTACATAAAGAACAGGCTTAATTGTTAAAAGGTGAAGTCCCTTCGCAATTTTCATTTGTTCCTCTGTAAATTCAACTGTTCTAGCAGGCTTCTCTGACTCAAAAGCCTCTTTTAGCTTTTCAAGAATTTCTATCTCAATCATTGCTTCTTTATCTTTTTGTTTAGCCATTTTTCCAACACGGGCAATTCGTTTTTCAACAGATTCTAAGTCGGCTAAAATCAACTCTAAATTAATCGTTTCAATATCTGAAATCGGATCAACTTTACCGGCAACGTGAGTAATATTATCATCAGCAAAACAGCGGACTACTTGGCAAATAGCATCCACTTCACGAATATGAGATAAAAATTTATTCCCTAAACCCTCACCTTTACTTGCACCTTTTACAATTCCAGCAATATCTGTAAACTCAAAAGCTGTTGGAACCGTCTTTTTAGGTTGAACTAGTTCAGTTAGTTTATTTAAGCGTTCATCAGGTACTTCTACGATGCCAACATTCGGATCTATTGTACAGAACGGATAGTTTGCAGACTCCGCTCCAGCCTGTGTAATTGCATTAAATAATGTTGATTTTCCAACGTTCGGTAAACCAACAATCCCAGCTGTTAACGCCATTCATTGCCACTCCTCTATATTAAATCGCTCTTTATTTGTAGAACAAAATTATTATTTCATTTAATTAAGTAAGCACCTTCACAATTATAGAGATTTAGCTAGGAAAAGACAAGAGCACTCCCCCTAAGGTATGTTACCATCATTCTTCCTCGTGCTTTACTAGGATTTTTTTCATTTTACGGGCAAATTCCCTTCTTGGAATTAACACACTATGTGCGCAGCCTTCACATTTAATCCGAATATCAGCTCCCATTCGGATTATTTTCCATCGATTTGTTCCACATGGATGTCCTTTTTTCATTTCCACAATATCATTTAAATCAAATTGTTTCTGCTCCACATTCAAACCTCCATTGCAATCCGTTCTTTGTATTTTTCTATTAAGCCCATTTTATCTATCAATCACAATAAAATCCATATTTAGAAGACTACTTTTTTTCCTTGGAATCATTTCACCCTATATCTTTTGGCTTATTCGAGTTGAATTATGAATTGATATGAATAGAATTCAATAATTTTCCGTATACTGTTACAACTTATTAATTTTGCCAAGGAGTGGACCGAATGAATTTTAAGCATAATTTGTTCGATAAACATAATAGTGCTATGAGAATATCACATGACGAGCCAGGCGCTGCAAATGAGCTAGCTACAGAAATAAACGGATTATTGCCTTCTAGGATCATTAGCCGTCCTGTTGTATTTGTCTGCATTGGAACAGATCGTTCAACTGGCGATTCATTAGGACCATTAGTCGGCACTCTACTTAAAGAAAAAAGACTCTCATCTTTTTTTGTTTATGGAACCCTTGAAGACCCCATTCATGCTGTAAATTTAGAAGAAAAAATAATAGATATTAAAAATAAGCATTTTAATCCATTTATTATTGCCATAGATGCCTGTTTAGGAAGATTAAAAAGCGTCGGTTTTATTGAAATTGCTGACGGACCTGTTAAACCTGGTGCAGGTGTTAATAAAGAACTTCCAGAGGTAGGACATATGCATATTACAGGAATTGTGAATGTTGGAGGATTTATGGAGTTTTTCGTTTTACAGAATACAAGACTTCATCTCGTCTTAAATATGGCGAAAATCATTGCTAATGCGATTTACCAAGCAAGTTTATCCTATAAACCAACGAACTATCTTTCCTCCACTCAATGGGAAATAGAAAAAGAACAAACAACATAAGGAGAGGAGCGAATCCTCTCCTACATATACTGCTGATAGAAATAGATAATAGAGACAATTATACCTGTCACTATAATGGCAGGTAGTAAATTTCCAACACGAATTTTTGTAATACCAGCTAAGTTAAGCCCTATAGCAAAAATCATAACCCCACCGGTCGCGGTCATTTCATTAATAAAACTGTCCATAAGTGCTTGTGGAACAAAGCGATCAATTTGTGTGGCAAAAAGTGCAATCGTCCCCTGATAAATCATCACAGGAAAAGCTGAAAACAAGACGCCTATACCTAAAGTTGTTGTCAAAATTAAGGCAGTGAATCCATCAAGGATAGATTTTGTATAAAGGACACCATGGTCTCCTCTAATCCCGCTATCAAGTGCCCCAATAATTGCCATAGCCCCTATGACAAAAATTAATGTTGCTGTCACAAACCCTTGTGAAATACTCCCTTGTCCACTAGATCCCATTTTCTTTTCAAGCCAGTTTCCAAGTGAATTAAGCTTATCTTCTAAATCAAGGTATTCCCCCACTACAGCTCCTAACACGAGGCTTAATATAACAATCAAAAAATTATCACTCTTTAACCCCATTTGTAGCCCAAGCACTACAACGGCCAAGCCGATTGCATGCATCGCCGTTCCCTTCATTTTTTCAGGAATCCGGTTAAATATTTTACCTAAAAAAGTGCCAATAATGATGAGTAGTCCGTTTACAAGTGTGCCAAGTAGAAACATTTCCTTCTCCTTATGTACGAAAAATCAAATTTTCAATATTATTAGATAACACTACCACGAAACAAGGACAGTCCTCAATCATTATTTTCAAAAAAACAGTCATCCCATTATTAAATGTCGTCGGCTTCATTTCTCTGCGCTTACGATTACTTCGTTTCATCGAGGCTTGTTCAATGAAACCGACGACGATTTAGTTATATGCAAAAAAATAAACCATCACATTCATGATGGCTTAAGAGTCTTTTGACATTTCTAATAGCTCGAGGATACGGTCTAAATCATCCTTCGTGAAAAATTCAATTTCGATTTTCCCTTTATTCTTTGATTGTTTTATGTTTACGGGTGTACCGAATTTCTCACGTAAAAAAGATTCCTGTTCCTTAATAAATACATCCTTTTTCTTTTCAGGCTTTTTTGTTTCACGTGGAACATCATTGAGCTGTTGAATAAGTTTTTCTAGCTGGCGAACATTTAATGACTCTTTTATTATTTTTTCTACGACTGCCGTTAGCCTGTCTTTTTTTCTTAAGCCAAGTAAAGCTCGACCATGTCCCATTGAGATTTTCCCTTCGGAAATAAGTGCCTGAATTTTCGGAGGTAGTGAAAGGAGTCGAATATGATTTGCAATATGAGGACGGCTTTTCCCTAAACGTTTAGCTAATTCTTCCTGTGTTAAATTCAGCTTTTCCATTAATAATTGATAAGCAGACCCTTCTTCAATTGGCGTTAAATCCTCACGCTGAAGGTTCTCTAACACAGCTAACTCCATCATTTGCTGTTCAGTAAGTTCCTTTACAACTACAGGGACAGTCTCTAGCTTTGCAGCCTTTGCTGCACGATATCTTCTCTCCCCAGCAACAATTTCATAGCCTTTAATACTTTTTCTAGCAATGATTGGCTGCAAGATTCCATGTTCCACAATCGATTGCGCTAATTCTTCAATTGCTTCTTTCTCAAATACTTTCCTCGGCTGATATGGATTTGGCCTTAGCTCTTTAATTTTGATTTCCCTAACAGATTCTTCTTTTGTTGCTTCCATGTTTGAGAAAAAAGCGTTAAGTCCTTTTCCTAAACCCTTAGCCATTCTCAACCACTTCCTTTGCCAATTCTAAATACACTTCTGCTCCACGGGACTTAGGATCATAAGTAATAATTGGTTCTCCATGGCTTGGTGCTTCGCTTAGTCGAATATTTCTAGGTATAATCGTGCGATACACCTTTTCTTTAAAATACTTTTTCACTTCTTCAATAACCTGCAAGCCCAAATTTGTTCTTGCATCAAGCATAGTTAATAAAACACCCTCAATTTTCAAGTCGTGATTTAGGTGTTTCTGAACGAGTCGGACCGTATTAAGGAGCTGACTCAAGCCTTCAAGTGCGTAATATTCACATTGGACAGGAATAATTACAGAATCTGATGCAGTTAATGAATTAAGTGTAAGTAAACCTAAAGAAGGTGGACAATCAATGATTATATAATCAAATTCATCCTTTACTTCCTCTAATGCTCGCTTTAATCGAACCTCTCTTGAGATCGTTGGTACTAATTCAATTTCTGCACCAGCTAGCTGGATCGTTGCGGGAATCGCATATAAATTTTCTACAGATGTAGGTCTAATAACTTTTTTGGCTTCAACGTCATCGACTAATACATCATAAATACATTGGTCCACATCTGCTTTCTCTATTCCAATACCACTTGTTGCATTTCCTTGAGGATCAATATCAACGAGCAATACTTTTTTTCCTATGTAAGCTAAGCATGAACCGAGATTAACAGAAGTAGTCGTTTTTCCTACTCCGCCCTTTTGGTTTGCAATTGAAATGATTTTACCCACGAATTCACCTTCTTTCGTCCATCAAACGATAAGTCTATTATTAAGTTTATCGATATTATTAAAGAAACTGACAATCATGTAGTCTATTTTATCATGAAAAGCACATAAGAATAATTTTTTTATAGAAAATAAAAGGAATTATACATACAAAACTATTATAAGCATCTCTTCCTCACAAAAGTAGATAAAAAAAAAGAAATTAAACAAGATGCTGTTTAATTCCTTACTTTCTCATCTATAGGATAAATGCGATGTATTGCGTTATTTATTTTTCGGAATTTTAATTGTAATTTGGTAAAACTCATCAAATTCTTCTTCTTGAGAATCTAGATTAATTCCACTATCAGAAACCATTGATAAGGATTGGCGAATGGTATTAACAGCAATTCGAACATCTTTGCTAATGGCTTTTCTTTTTGCTTTCGGCTTTTCATTACCTTGTTCAAGAATTTTAACGACACGGTCTTCTGTTTGCTTAACATTGAGGTTTTTCTCAATGATTTCATTCAAAAGCTTTAATTGTTTCTCTGTGCTTTTCAATGGAATAAGCGCACGAGCATGACGCTCCGTTATCGCTTTACATAATAATGCATCTTGAACCTCTTGAGGTAGCTTTAATAGCCGAAGCTTGTTAGCGACGGTTGACTGCCCTTTCCCGAGCCTCTGTGCCAATGCTTCTTGTGTTAAATTATGTAGTTCGAGCAATCTACCGTAAGCAATTGCTTCTTCTATTGGCGACAATTCTTCCCTTTGCAGATTCTCAATTAAGGCAACTGAGGCTGTTTCTGTATCACTTAAATTTTTGACAATGGCTGGAGCCTCTGTCCAGTTGAGCTTTTTCATCGCTCTCCATCTACGTTCCCCAGCAATAATTTCAAACTGCCCATTTTCAAGCTCTCTTACAACAATTGGTTGAATAATCCCATGCGTATGAATAGTCCTTGAAAGCTCTTCAATTTTTTCATCGTCAAATACCGTTCTTGGCTGAAAACGGTTGGGAATAATTTTGTCAATTGGGATTTTCTTTATCTCTTCATATTCCCCAATTTTTTCGATGTCCATTTTTTCATCGGTTTTTTCAATTGCTTCTTGTTCTCCTTTTTCGCCTACACCTAGACCAAAAAAGCGTGAGAAAGAATTCTTCATCCCCCTGCACCACCTTTACAAAACTCCCTATTACATATTTCTCTATAATAAACGACAAGTCCTGCTGTTTATATTAATATTCTAACTAATTAATTATGCCATATTTCGATAAAAAACGTAACATCTATTCAATCGGCGTTTTGTTAGGGGTGCCCGGTTTTCTTGGATATTTCTTTGGTGTAGATTTTTCTTTGCTAATAATCATTATATTTCTTTCACTTTCCTCTATCGGAAGAAGAAAAGCATGCACTTTTTCTAACTTTCCACCTAAAATAGTGATTGCTTTTTTTCCAGCTGTTAATTCTTCTTCTGCACTAGCACCCTTTAGCGCTACGAAAGTTCCACCGACTTTTACAAGAGGTAAACATAACTCACTTAAAACAGAGAGCCTAGCAACTGCACGAGCAGTGACGACATCATATGCTTCACGGTGCTCTTTCTTCTGTCCAAATGTTTCTGCTCGATCATGAATAAACGTAACATTTTTTAGCCCAAGTTCTTGTGATAAATGCTCTAGAAAACCAATTCTCTTATTTAAAGAGTCTACAATCGTTACATGTAGCTGTGGAAACGCAATTTTGATTGGCAGGCTTGGGAACCCTGCTCCCGCTCCCACATCACAAATATTTAATGGCTTGTTAAAATCATAATACATCGCAGCTGTAATAGAATCATAAAAATGCTTTAAATAAACGTCAGATTTCTCTGTTATCGCCGTTAAGTTCATTTTTTCGTTCCATTCTACTAGCGTCGTATAATACGTTTCATATTGCTTTAATTGCTCCGGCGAAAGGATAATCCCTTTCGCCGCAAGCATTTCCGTAAATTGTTCTGTATTCATCGCCAATTCCTTTCAGCTGAATTTAGATCAAATTTTTGCGATTCGACCTTGTTCTAAATAGACAAGCAATATAGAAATATCAGCAGGATTTACACCCGAAATTCTTGAAGCTTGTGCAATTGATAGTGGCTGTACTTCTTTTAAATTATGTCTTGCTTCTGATGCAAGGCCAGTTATCGCATCATAATCAATATTTTCCGGGATTTTTTTGTCTTCCATTTTCTTTAAGCGCTCTACTTGCTGCAGAGATTTTTCAATATAGCCTTCATATTTAATTTGAATTTCTATTTGTTCCTCTACTTCATGGTCAAGAACGTCTTCACTCGGAGTAAGTTCTTTTATATGTTCATATGTCATTTCAGGGCGCTTTAAAAGATCGGCTGCACGAATGCCATCCTTTAATTCGCTTCCACCTAGACTCTTAATTAGCTCTTGTACATTGCTTGATGGTTTAAGAATAATGCTTTTTAAACGATTAATTTCCGCTTCAATGGCTTGTTTTTTGAGTAAAAACTTCTGATATCGTTCTTCTTTTATTAAACCAATAGAATGCCCTAGCTCAGTTAATCGCAAATCGGCATTATCATGGCGCAGCAATAATCGATATTCAGCACGAGAAGTGAGCAAACGATAGGGTTCCGCTGTTCCTTTCGTGATTAAATCATCAATCATAACACCTATATAAGCATCGGAACGACCGAGAATAACTTCTTCTTTCCCTTGAATTCTTAAAGCTGCATTAATTCCTGCCATTAATCCTTGGCCTGCTGCTTCCTCATATCCAGATGTTCCATTGATTTGGCCTGCAGTATAAAGGTTTTTAACTTTTTTTGTTTCTAAAGTTGGCCATAATTGAGTAGGAACGATTGCATCATACTCAATGGCATAGCCTGGACGCATCATTTGCGCATTTTCTAGCCCTGGAACACTTCTTATAAGTTCATGCTGTACTTCTTCTGGCAAGCTAGTTGATAAACCTTGTATATAAACCTCTTCTGTATTTCTTCCCTCTGGCTCAAGAAAAACCTGATGGCGAGGCTTGTCGTTAAAGCGAACGACCTTATCTTCAATGGATGGACAGTATCGTGGACCTCTTCCTTTTATCATTCCTGAATACATAGGAGAACGGTGTAAATTATCATCGATTAATTGATGTGTTTTCTCTGTTGTATAGGTTAGCCAGCACGGAAGCTGATCGGTAATAAATTTTGTTGTTTCATAGGAAAACGCTCTTGGTACATCATCACCTGGTTGAATTTCCGTTTTACTGTAATCAATCGTTTTTCCATTGATGCGAGGAGGTGT
Organism: Bacillota bacterium; assembly: GCA_023387295.1. Taxonomy (GTDB): domain Bacteria; phylum Bacillota; class Bacilli; order Bacillales; family Cytobacillaceae; genus Cytobacillus. The sequence continues at coordinate 20,092 of JAEWIG010000192.1, forward strand.
CCCTGTTTTAAATCTATCTAGTGCAAAGCCTAGCTCCTCTAAATTCTCTGAAAGCTTAATGGATGGCTGCTGATTATTTGGACCGCTTGAATATTTAAGCTCGCCTAAAATAATTTCGCCTCGTAAAAAAGTACCTGTCGTAATGATAACGGCTTTAGAATGATAAGTTGCTCCAGTATTCGTTATAACCCCTTTACAAATACCATCCTCAATAATTAAACGTTCAACCATACCTTGGATAAGGGTTAAATTGGGCTCATTTTCTAAAACCTTTTTCATTTCATGCTGATATAAAAATTTATCCGCTTGAGCACGTAACGCACGAACAGCAGGTCCTTTACCTGTATTCAGCATCCGCATTTGGATATGGGTTCTATCAAGAACCTTTGCCATTTCACCGCCCAAGGCATCAATTTCCCTTACGACCGTTCCTTTTGCAGGACCTCCGACGGATGGATTACATGGCATAAAGGCAACCATATCTAAATTTATCGTTACTACTAATGTTTTTGCTCCAATACGGGCAGAAGCAAGGCCAGCCTCACAGCCCGCATGACCAGCGCCGACTACAATGACATCATACGTTCCAGCTTCATATTCATATGGCATGTTGCTGCCTCCTTTTTCTTTGTCTAGCTACAGCGGCTAGGGGCTCGAGGTCATAAGTCAATCTGTCCTGAAGGTAAAGTACAACCTTCAAGCCAGCTCGTCTTATGCTTGTCGCCCCTGAGCATAAAGGAAAGCTCCCTTAAGTTAACATCGCAGGAACAATTCGTACTTTAATTGTTCCGAAGCCGCTTTCGCTTTTCTATTTCCCTAAACAAAACTGGGAGAATAACTGATCGATTAAACTGTCGTGTACGGTGTCACCCGTAATTTCACCGAGCAGCTCCCAAGTTCTAGTTAAATCAATTTGAACAATATCAATTGGTGTTCCCATTTCTACTTCTTGTATCGCACTTTCAATTGACTGAAGCGCTTGATTTAGTAACGCAATATGGCGAGTGTTTGAAACATAAGTCATGTCTCCCGCTTCAATATTCCCCTCGAAGAACAAGGAGGCTATGGCTTCTTCTAGCTCGTCAACGCCCTTATCCTCTAGAAGAGAAGTGGTTACTAATTTATGATTGTGCGAAAGCTCCTGCACTCGTTTCATATTAATTTTTTCTGGTAAGTCCATTTTATTAACGATGACGATAACATCCATTCCTTCTACTGCCTGAAAAAGCTGTTCATCCTCTATCGTTAATTCGTCAGAATAATTAAGAACAAGCAAAATAAGGTCCGCTTCTTTTAAAACTTGCCGGGACCTTTCAACACCAATCCGTTCCACTATATCTTCCGTTTCTCTAATTCCAGCTGTATCTAAAAGACGTAATGGTACTCCACGTACATTCACATACTCTTCTATTACATCGCGGGTAGTACCTGGTATATCCGTAACAATTGCTTTATTCTCTTGAACTAGACTATTTAATAATGATGATTTTCCGACGTTTGGACGCCCTACAATAACTGTTGATAAGCCTTCCCGCAAGATTTTTCCTTGCCCAGCAGTTCGAAGAAGCTTCTCTATTTCTTTTTTCACAGAGGTACTTTTCTCAATGAGAAGACTATGTGTAACCTCTTCTACATCATCATATTCTGGATAATCAATATTAACCTCAACCTGTGCTAACGTCTCGATTATTTCCTGACGCAGCTTGGCTATCATTTTCGATAGTCGCCCTTCCATTTGACCGAGGGCCATATTCATCGCTCGATCCGTTTTTGCACGGATTAAATCCATGACTGCTTCTGCCTGCGATAAATCAATTCGACCATTTAAAAAGGCTCGTTTTGTAAACTCTCCTGGTTCTGCAAGCCGTGCACCATTATTTAGTGCTAATTGAAGAACACGGTTAACCGAAACTAAGCCACCGTGACAATTAATTTCGACAACATCTTCTTTTGTAAATGTTTTTGGGCCTTTCATAACCGCTACCATGACTTCTTCAGCTACTTCATTCGTCTTCGGATCAATAATATGGCCATAATGAATCGTATGTGTTGCTACTTCTCTAATCCTCTTTCCGCCAACACCTTTAAACAATTTGTCCGCAATGTCAATCGCCTGATCACCACTTAATCGAACAATCGCAATGGCTCCCTCTCCCATCGGCGTTGATATCGCAGCAATTGTATCAAGTTCCAATTTTTCCACCTCAACTTTTTCACTATGAAAAATCTATTTATAAACCTAATTTAATGACAATTCCCCAGTTTATTAGCTTATCATATACCTATTTATTAAAAAAGAAATTTTCTCTTCTCTACACTTTTCCACATTGTGAAAAACGCTTTTAATATTTGTTTATCCACATCCAAAAATAATAATCACGCTTTATTTTAACTTATCCACATGTGAATAACAATAATCGTGGTTTATTGTTCATTTTCATCCAAAATAGAAATAAAAAAACTGGCCCTATAGGTCGATAAAAACGACTATAGAGCCAGCTTAAATGAATTAGAATGACATTATTTATTCGGCGTGATAACAAGATGACGATGCGGGTCATTTCCAACAGAATACGTTTTTATGCGTTTATTTTCTGCTAGTGCCGTATGAATGACCTTGCGTTCGTATGACGGCATCGGTTCTAAAGCAACATTCTTTCCTGTCTTAACAGCCTTTTGTGCTAAACGATCAGCTAATTGAATGAGTGTTTCATTACGTCTCTTTCGATAATCCTCAGCATCTAGCAACACATTTAAATATTGATCAGAATAACGATTGATAACAAGCTGTGTTAAATATTGTAATGAATTTAACGTTTGTCCTCTTTTTCCAATCAATAGAGCAATTTTTTCACCTGTTAAAATAAATTGAATGTTCCTTCCATCTTCTATCACTTCGACTTCAATTGGAGCACCCATTCTCATTCCAACATCTAATAGAAATTTCTTCCCTTCCCCAATCGGGTCCATTTTTACAACGGCTTTAACGATTGCTGGACGGGAACCAAAAATGCCAAAAATACCTTTTTTACCTTCATCAACGATTGTAATCTCAGTGCGATCTTCTGTTGTTTGCAACTGAGCTAGAGCGGATTTTACTGCTTCTTCGACGGTAATCCCCGTAGCAGTTACTTGTTTCACTTTTTAGCTCCTCCTGCTTTACCGGTTGCTGTCGCTTTCAGCTCCGGACCTTTAATAAAATACGTCTGCACAATCATGAAGAT
>JAEWIG010000241.1 GCA_023387295.1 Bacillota bacterium
TATCACTTCTGCTGTCATTCGTTCATTGATAAATCGTTCAATAAATGTGTCTGTAAAAAAGGCATTATGTTGCATTTTTATTTCAATTGCAGGATAGCGTACAATCTGACTACTGAAATTTAGGTAATGTTGAATAAATGAAGCTCTACTCAAAAATATTTTTAAATCCTGTTCATTTGACACCCAACTTACAATGACTTTTTTACCATCTGTATATAAATTAAAATCGTCTTTCGTTACAATCTGTCCTTGACTAGCAGTTTTAAAAAAGGCGTACATATCGTTATAACTAATACGTCCACTTATATTACTAATACTTCTTGCGGCTTTTCTTAAAGCAGTGTCGCTTATATCATTACTAATAGTGAACATGTTCCCTTCAAACTCTACTACTTTGATCTGCTCTTTATTGAACACCTCAACGTTAGTGTGATTTTTCTTTACCTCATAACTAGTGGTATATACACTTTTCAAAATTTCATCGGCAGGGCGTCCAACTGGTATCTTATCTTGCTCTAATAATAACAATCTTACCGATTCTTTTTCTTTCTCTACTAGCTTAACCAATTCTTTTAAAAATGTACTTGAACTAGAATTGGGAAGCTGTCCTATTAAAACTTGAATACTTTCAAGTTCTTTTTTTGCTTCTTGCCCTTTCCACTCACTTACTAGTTTCTCAACCTCGATAATTTTCATATAGATGGTTACAGGAAACATTAATTCATCTCGCTTTTTATCTGAGGGTTTTTTGTACTTTTCTAGTAACAAATCGCGAGAAGCTTTTCCAGAGAATCGATATAAAATTGCAGTTCTATCTTTTAATTGATAAGACAATTGGTGATATACCTTTTCAACTGTAACAAAGTCATTTTTAGCTTCAGCATCCTCTATTTTAGCTAATAATGGATCCAAATATTTCGTGGCATAGTTATATGCATCAATATAGCCAACTAGTCCTTTTATAATTTTTTCTTCATAAAGCGTATCCATTTCATTCAAAATTGCTGTTTTTTGTTTAGATGAAATTTTTGAAGAAACTACTGCATCTCTAGTAATTTGATAGTTTTTCTTTGCATTATTTAATGTAGGATACAACTCACTGCTCGGTACAAGCTCTCCTTTCAAAGAAGGATACACATAATGTGTTGTTGCTTTGCTAAGCTCTTTTATTACCCTGTTTACCGATTGTTCTATCGTAGTTGTTTCCCCTAACGCAACATGAGAAAATGATAAAACTAATCCTGCTAATAATGCCATTGCAGCTGCTGACTTGACTAAATTTTTCTTCATGCATTCCTCCTGATGTATGTGTCCTTGTTGTTATGTAATAAGCGGTCTATCAAGCCTGATTAATAATACTAGTTAAATGAAACGTTATCAACGTTATATTGCTTACAGAGTTTGTGAAAAGACAGCAATTTGATAGTTTTGAATAATCGACAAGAGAATTGCCTGACTATATCCACTGGTTTAATCTCATTAGAAATCATGGGACACTTGGTTATGTATGTCCGGTTGATTATAGACTTGAACACCTTAATAAAGTTGTCTAGTTTAGTGTTGACAATCCAAAGTAACCCAAAATATGGTTTTATAACCTTAATGTTTCACTTGAAGAAAATATTAAAAAACCATATTCTGAATTAGGCTTATTTACAAGATGTTTGTAAGACTAATGAAACGTAGGGGAACTTATATGAAGAAATTTTTATCTATTTTATTAGCCACTGGAATTTTAGGGACTAGTGTACTCACTCCTTTTACTAATGCAGAGGCTGCATCAATCACTAAAGCTGAATCTTTAGTGCAAACAGCTGAGAAACATGCTGGAGCTTTAAAATGGCAAATATCTTATGAACTTACGAAAGAAATTAAGTATCCAGATATGAAAATTTTCAACTTAACAAAAGATGCCTATTTAAATGCAAAAAAAGAGATTGCTAAAGTAAGTGCAAAGGATAAAGCAATGCTAGAAAAGCGTCTAGAAGAAAATGTGGGTATCCATTATAACCGTGCAACGGGATATATTGATGCGATTACTTCTGGAAAGAAAATTGCAGATAAAACAAAACAATTTAATTCTCTTTACTTAGCAAACCCAACTTCAGATGTAACCGAAAAAAGTTATCATGAATTATCAAGCGAGATTCGCAAACAAGCTATTTTATTATATCGAGTTTATGGTAAATCTACCCGTGATGCTATTCTTTCCCAATACAAAACTCCTGGAGAAAAGGCACTTCAATCTGCTAAATATGTCATTACTGCAAAGATGCACTTAGATGAACTAGATAAGTTGATTACTAAAAATGCAGATCAGATAACAGTAGAGGCACATGTTGCTAAATTTTTCGATCTACTAGATGCGATTGAAGATGAGGAAATCTACAATGAGCTATACAATGCTTATCAAGAAAGTATTAGAAAAGATGCGAACTTCATTGCACAGGAAAAAGAAATTATCGAGTTTTTCAAAAAGGCAGATGATTATGCAAATGCCGAAGATGTTGAGGGAATGTTTGGTTTATACAGCGAGGAATTCCCTGACTATGTATATCTTAAAGAAGAAATTGAGTCGACTTTTAATGATTATGATATAAAACTTGAAACAATAGGTCTTGATGTTCAATATATAGTAGACGGAACAGCAATAGTTATTCAAGACGAAAAGTCTATTGTCGATAATGTGGAAGAATTCGAAGTTACATACGTTTATCTTTTGAACAAGGATACAAATGGCGAATGGAAATTTTTCGATATTTTAGATATTATATTTTAAAATAATTCTTTAACTACAGTAATACTTGAAGAAATATAAGTTGAACTGCCCCCATTGTTATACACAACTAACAATGGGGGCAGTTCAATAATTATGAAGTTATTTTTTCACGGAATTTTTCATTCATTTTACCGAACCAAATAAATAAAACCGCAATGATCAATATAACCGGGGCTAACTCCTTCGGGAAAAACAGCAATAGAAACAATCCAACTAGTAAAGG
>JAEWIG010000262.1 GCA_023387295.1 Bacillota bacterium
CCGCCGTATACCGAACGGTACGTACGGTGGTGTGAGAGGACGGAAATTCAATTAATGAATTTCCTCCTACTCGATTTAAAATTTGATAGGACACATTAATTATATTTTTACTTACGCTTATAAGTTCAATGTAACTTTACTGTCACATTGTGTTTTTATAGTTCAATTGTAGTTATAGAAATTATTGTTGCAAAAAATGTAAAATGGAGGTTGTAGTGATTATGAATAGATGCAAGAAGAAATTTCTTTTTATCGTAAGCGCATAATTTTAGGGTGTACTTCAAAAAAAGATTTCAGACTCATAAGTTAAGAATCTGAAATCTTCTCATTACATTTATTGCTGCAAAGCTGTTGAACATTCTCATCCCAAGGTGCAAGTTTTGAAAGCTCTTGATCTGTCATGATGTTACTAGGTCGATTTTCAAATATGAACTTTAAATACTCATAAAGATTCAATTGATAAGACTTAGCCATTTCTACGATTGTAAGAAATAATGAATTAGCTGTAGCACCATCCGGTGTATCACTAAACAGCCAATTTTTTCTTGCCACGGTTACTGGTCGTAATGCATTTTCGCTAAGATTATTACTCAAACTGCAACGTCCATCTTCTAAATAAGTCACGAGAAAGTCTTGACGGTTTTGTATATATGTAATGGCTTTCTTAAGTTTACCATTATTTCCTGGTTTAACTTGTTTTAGCCATGACAAAAAGCCCTCAATCACCGGTTTTTGGTCTTTGAGGCGTCGTGCATGAATTTGTGTATATGAAAGTTCCTTTTCTTTATAAGAACGTTCATATTCGAAAAGCTTGTTGCAATACAAAACCCCTTGTACCGCAGGATTACTGTAGTCCTTTTCGGAGCCTTTTGGGATGGCATCTAACAGATATCTCCTGATATGGGCAAAACAGCAACAACGTTTAGTTTCCTCGACCTTGTTATAGCCTTGATATCCATCCGCCATAAGATAAAATCCTGGCTCAGTTCCATCAAGGAATTGTTTTGCGTTCTCTCCAGCTCTTGTAGGAGTATAGTTGTAAAGAATAATAGGGGATAGTCCATCTTCACCAGTACGCAATACCCATAAGTACGATTTTGTTTGAGGTCTACGCCCTTCTTCTTTTAATACTTGAATTGGGGTCTCATCCATCATAAAAAATCGTCTTTTTAAGAGCATACGATGAAAGAAATCATACATTGGTTGTATATATGTAAGTGCAGCTGTAATAACCCAATGTGCCATCGATGTGCGGCTGATCGGCGCGTTTAATTGTAATAAATCTTGCTCCTGACGGTAAAAAGGAATATATAAGCCAAACTTGCGATAGCTAATATATGCTAATAAAGATTCCGAAACGTAGCTTCCTGCAATCAACGCAGGTCTACCATTATCTTTGATGAATTGTGGTTCTTCTGTTTCTTTACAATTAGGACATGAATATGTCGTTGCTATATATTCAATGCGCTCTAGTTTTGGTGGAGTATAAACAATTTCACTTCGAATCACTTCGGTCCCAATTGGAACCATAGCTGTACTACAGAGTGCGCAGACTTTCTCTTCATCTGAAAGAGTATCTACCACGATCTGTCTAGTAGGCAAATTTTTAAACTGTTTTTCTAAAGTTACTTTACTCTTGCGAGTCTTTTTTGATGCAATAGAAATAACTTCTGGTTCAATCAATTCGACAGATGTTTCTTCTTCTGGCATCTCGCCGAAGAGATTAAGCTGTCCATCGATATCAACTTTACGGCGTTCACTAGAGGAACCAAAAAGTTTTTGACGAAACCAGGCTAGTTCAGCTTTGAGATTATCGTTCTCAGACTGTTGCTTCATAATGGTCTCATTTAACGTTTTAATTGTAATATTTAGTTGTGAGATCATATCTTTGAGCTCTAAGAGTTGGATATCTCTACTATTACCTGCCATGTTTATTTACTCCTTTTTTCGATATGTCTATTATACCATAAAAAGGATGAAAAATCCAGTAAATTCAATGTTTTAGGCATGTTTTAGTGCTTTTGGTTGTTCGATTTCAAGACCCGACATAAGCCAGTCGAATTGTTTCCAAGTAATCGTTTTGGCTTCAGATCCATTTCTAGGCCAACGGTATCTTCCCTGAATTACATCGAGTCTTTTATATAGTAAAACGAGACCATCTGGTTCCTTTAAGAGTACTTTAATTCGGTCACATCGCTTTCCACAAAAGAGATAAATAGATCGACTATCTGGTTCATCTTTTAACTGGTCAAGAACAATCGCACAAAGACCATCCAAACTTTTTCTCATATCCGTATAGCCGGTTATGATATAGATGTTATCTGCAAAAGATATGTCACCTAACATGTATAGCACCCCCTAGGCACTTTAACATCGTTTCAGCTAACTCTTGATCGATGCCATGAAAGAAACGAATCGTTGCATTTTCAAATACAATTTCAACAGCAGGATGTTCCGTGATAGTTGGGTGCTCTAAAACTCTTATATTTTCATTTGATTTTGTAGGTAGAGCAGCGTCGTTATGAACTAGTTCTAGCTTTACAACTTCTTGCTTTAGTGGAGTTTTATTCTCATCGGATAAATCTTCCGGAATTTCAGTCCCCTGCTTATGAAGACGGGTGATCCAGTTATAAAATGTACTAGGATTAATGTTATTACGTTTACACCACTGATAATCTGATAACCCACTATTGCGACATTCCATTATAAGTTGAAGTTTCTCATTAATAGACTTTCTTTTGGTTTTCATAAATGTAAGCCCCTTAAATAGAGTAAAATGCTCGCATTCTCGCAAAAAAGTGGAGTGAAATACTCGCATTTCCTACTAATGATTATAAACATTAACATTAGTAAATGAAATCCACCCTGAAATTAGGCGCTTACTTTTTATCTTAATGTTCCTATTTCTTTTATTTATTTATATTACCTATGTTGAAAGAAATATAATTATTAATAAAAATGTTTCAATTTCTTTAAATGATGTGAATATGAATTCAATTCGAGTTGTTCATTTTTCAGACACTCATCTTGGTGAATTTTTTTCAATTGATCAATTGAAAACAGTGGTTGAAAAAATTAATAAACAATCACCGGATTTGGTAATTTTTACGGGAGACTTGTTTGATATTATGATTGAATATGAGAATATAGATGCAGCAATCTCAGAATTGAATAAAATAAACGCTAGTTTTGGGAAAATTGCAATTATGGGGAATAGAGACTTTCAAAAAGGGGAGGAATATTATATAGAAATAATGAAAAATGCTGGTTTTAAGGTATTAGTTAATGATGTAATACAGCTTTCTTATAAGGACCAGATAATTTCAATTTATGGCATAAACAAATGGAATACTTCACCCTCTGAACTAACAGAATTAATGAGTGGAATAAACAAGGATCATATTAATTTATTACTTATGCACGAACCTGATTTAATGAATAATTTTATTAATTATCCTATAGACTTAGCTTTAGCGGGGCATAGCCATGGAGGGCAAGTTTATATTCCCTTAGTTGGTCCACTCATAAAGACAAATTTGTGTGAAGATTTTATAAAAGGAAAATATGATTTAAAGAATGAACGTAACACTATTTTTTATGTAAGTTCAGGAATAGGTAATACAAAAGTTCCATTTCGTTTTTGTAATATACCAGAATTTATTACGTTTGAATTAAAATTTTAAGTTACTAATTTTCAAAGGAGAGCTAGTTGTGTGAAAATAGATTTCAATTTTCACACGCAAGTTTGTGCTTGCGTACCACAAACTTGTTATGTACAAAGAACATACGCAAGAATGAGGATTAGAATGAAAAACAATTTATTAATTATAGAAGATGATAAAAAAATTCGAAGAATGATAAAAATATATTTTCAGGACAAAAATTATAATTGCTTAGAAGCAGAGGATGGTGCTTCGGCTTTGATGATTTTTCAAACAGAAAAAGTGGATATAGTATTTTTAGACATTATGATTCCTGAATTAGATGGACTTAAGGTATGTAGTATAATTCGAGAAACATCTGATGTACCAATCATTATGCTCACAGCAAAATCTCAGGAAGAAGATAAAATAAGGGGGTTTGAATATGGGGCGGATGAGTATGTAACAAAACCATTTAGTTTAAAAGTATTAGCAGCAAGGGCAGAAGCAATGTTAAAACGTGTAAATGGAGAAATAAGTAAAAAGTCTAGCGTTTTTCAAATTGGGGGATTAAAAGTAAATAAATTAACAAATCAAGTAACAATAGATGGTATTAATATTAATTTAACAAAAAAAGAATATGATCTACTACAGTTACTAATACAAAATAAGGGCTTAATATTATCCAAGCAGCAGATTTTAGATCGAGTTTGGGGCTATGAATACGATGGAGACCCTAGGACGGTAGATACGCATATGAAACGGTTGAGGGAGAAATTGAAAATTTATAAAAATGTTATAAAAACATCAAGAGGGAGAGGGTATTTTTTAGAAGAGAAATGGCCAGAAGAATAGTATGAATAGAAAAAAAGAAAGGTTCTTTCAAGGTAAGATTACAATAAAGTTATCATTATTAATCTCTATAATGATTATAATTTTAGTGGGGAGTATAATAATAGTACAATTATTATACTTTAATAGATCTTATCTAACAACTGATTATACAAAACAAAGAGAAAGCTCATTAAATCTTGAAAGTAAGAACTTTTTTAGTCAGTATATGGATGCACTCGTCCTTAATGATAAAGAGAGCTTATTAAATAGGATGAATGCGTTTGCAAATCAAAATAACGTATATTGTATTTTGTTTGATAGGAACGGAAATACAATAGTAGCTTCTGATAATTTGAAGGAATTTAAGTCAGAATATTTAGATTTTATAAGAGAGAGTATAGTTGGAAGCGTTTTTAATGAGAATATGACTAAAAGTTTTCGTGTAAAAACAAAATATGGATACCCAACACAATATATTGCAGTTATAACTCGTCAGAGTTCCTTTTCTAATAGTGAACACTATTATTTTGTTTCTATTACAAAAGAAGTTTATACGAATGAGAGTTACTTAGAAATAAAGAAGTACGCAATGTACCTTATGCTTGCTATTATGATAGGAGTTATAATTATAGCGGTCTCGTTTTCGTATTATATAACAAAACCAGTACTTCAAATAACTGATGTGGCAATACAGATATCAAGATTAGATTTTTCAAGGAAATGTAACTATAATAAAAAGGATGAGATAGGTATTTGGGCTGAATGTTTAAATAATATGTCAGATAAATTATCAGATACAATATCACAGTTGGAAAAGACAAATGGAAGATTGGAAAATGAATTAGATTTACAAAAATCATTCATAGCGGATGCCTCCCATGAATTAAAAACTCCTTTAACAATTATTCGAGGTTATATTGAAATTTTATCAGATAAAGACGTTGGCGAAGACATACAGTTTGAAGCTATGGATACGATAACATATGAGGTAGATCGTATGGATAAATTGGTGAATGATTTGTTGGATTTATCAAAATTAGAGTCAGATGGATATCAACTTGAGAAGGAACAAATTAATTGTGCAAATCTTTTAAAGGGTGTTGCAGATAGTTATGATATGCTTATGAATAGTAAAGATATTATATTTATAAAAGAATTTGATAAAGAAATTGGAAATATTATGGCGAATCGATATAGCATTGAACAGGTAATCCGTAATTTTATTTCTAACGCAATAAAATATACGGAGTCTCAAAAAAGAATAGTTATGTCTGGTATTAAAAAAGATGGACAGGTTAAAATATCGATTTTTAATGAGGGACATCCTATTGAAAAAGAAGAGTTAGACCGAATTTGGAATAAATTCTATCGTATAGATAAGGCAAGAAGTAAAGAAACTGGTGGGACGGGGCTTGGGCTATCCATATGTAAGATGATTTTGGAAAGGCATGGATATGAATATGGTGTGAGGAATGTAGAAGACGGTGTAGTGTTTTATTTTATAGCTAAAATTGTTTAGAGTTGTAACTTTGACGTCACAAAGCATTGCTATCATTAAGGAGTACTTAATGATAAGCGATGCTTTTTTCATTATGAAGATAAGAACATTAAAGGCAATAGAGTAATAATAAGACATTTGAAGGAGGAAGAAGTATTTAGATACTTTAAATTATGGAGATGAGAAAAAGTTATTTAATTTTAATAGCAATAGCATTGATGATAGGATGTATAACGAGTGTTAGTAGTTCAAATAATGTTGGTTCTGATTCAAAAGAAGCGTGGATTATGCAGTTTGAGCATAACGACACGGTAAAAAGCAATACAGTTAATAGCGATACAGTAAATAATACAATTTTAAATAATAAAATTATTGTCGTTGACCCAGGACATGGGGGAAAAGATCGTGGAGCAGAACGAGAAGGGATTATAGAAAAGGATATTAATTTATCGATTGCATTAAAAGTTCAAAAATTACTACTTGAAAGAGGAGCAAAAGTAATAATGACAAGAGAGCAGGATGAAGCGGTATCCTTAGAGAATAGAGTTGAGATTAGTAATCAAAATGAAACAGATTTATTTGTGTCTATACATCAAAACGCTATGGAAGATAATGTAACCTATGGTATTGAAACTTGGTTTGAAGAAAGTAAGACTGAAAGTAGAAAGTTAGCTGAAATTATACAAGTAAATATTGCTGAAGCTACATTAGGTAAAGATAGGGGGACAAGATCACAACACTCGTTATATGTTACTAAGAATACGAATGCACCAGCTGTTTTGATTGAATGCGGTTTTATTAGTAGTGACTATGAGGGAGAGTTGCTTACTAATGAAAGTTATCAAGAAAAAATAGCAAGCGGTATTGTAGAGGGTATTGTTGAGTATTTCTCTCACTAATAGCATTATATGTATTGGAAAAAAAGTAATTGTAAATAAAACTTTTTTTCTATAACAATGTTAAGACATTAAAACTAAAGTGTGGAAAAGAAAAATATAGTAATTTATACATTTAAAGGAGGTGATGTTCAAATAAAAGTGCTGTTTATATGACGTGAAATAACGTTATACCATAACATTATATTTATTAATAAAATGATAATTAAGGAGTAGAATGATGAAAAGAATCATAAAAAGATTGATTGTCCCAATGAGCATTGCGTTTGTACTCATGGGAATAATGGTAGGATGTACAGGAAATGTAACAGATAAAGAACAAAATAATATTGATCCTTTGACCAACGAGAACACGGCTGGAAGTGAGAATTCCAACCAGCAAGTGGATACTGAGGAAAGTGAGAATCCAAATCAGCAAATAGATACAGTTAAAAACATTATTCCTCATCGATACGCAGATGCTGAAGAGGGTATTGAACTACGTATGGCAAACACAGAATATTTTGACAACTTGACACAAAATGATTTAGATTATCGTACTGGAAAGAGTGGTGCAACGTTGGAAGAATTCAAAGCGCTGGCTCAAAAACAGGGAGAAGACTTTACGGAAGAGGAGAAGCAGGTGATAGAGGATTCTCTAGCTCGAATACAGGCACGGTTCGATGAAATTGGGTTTAATTATCCATTGAGCGCAGAAATTGTGTTTATAAAGAGTAAGATGGAAGATGAAAGTGGTGCACTCGCCTACACCCATAAAAATCAGATTTATCTAGAAGGCAGTAACTTAGAGTTTATGAAAGATAAACCAGGGCTCCTTGACGGGATGATTGTTCACGAGCTATTTCATGTGTTAAGTCGTAACGATCCTAAATTTCGACAAGATATCTATAGTGTGTTTGGCTTTACAATTGCTGATGAGCCAGATTTTACGCCAGAACTACGCGCTATACTCGGATCTAATCCGGACGTAGAGAAATTCGACAGTTATGCCATGTTTAACATTGACGGTAAACCGACTAAGGCGGTGGTTGTTACACTTTTGGAGAAGCCATATAAGGACGGACAGTACTTATTTGATAATTTGTCCACAGGTATTGTGCCATATGACAATCCGGATACGTATTACACTATCGATCAGGTGTCAAACTTCTGGGAGGTATTCGGTGAAAACAGCAATTATGTGATTACTACCGAGGAAGGTATTGCTGACAATTTTACGTCTGCGGTGGTCTATGGTATGGAAGGCAGAAAGTATAAAAATCCAGAAATTATTCAGAGCATTTTGGACGTACTAGCAAATTACGAGGAAAAGGTTCAATAGTCGACAATGATAGATTGAAATTTGCTAGCTTCAATTAGAATCTTATGTTTTGCAAAATAAAGGCATTGTCTCTAGATGACTTATCAGTAAGTCGAGGGGGCAATGCTTTTATTATGCCCTTAATAATTTAAAACAATGCTGGCCATGGAGGAGTTGATGTAGGTACTAGTGTTGGTTCTATAG
>JAEWIG010000273.1 GCA_023387295.1 Bacillota bacterium
GAAGCAGCTATTTTTAAATGGGAAAATATTAACAATGAGCTTGGAGCATGGGCAAAGAAGAATATTGCAGATGCATATTTCGAATTGCAGTTACTTTCAACCGCAGAAGAAATATACAAGGTTATCCAAACAGATTCAATCGTTCTTCAAACGGAAGTCCTTCTACAGTTGTTTTCTCTATATCTTGAACAGGGGGATATTGACAGAGCTTGCACGATCATAAAGCAGGCAGTTGATTTAAATCCTGATTATCCAGATGTAACGGTGTTAGCTCGGGCGTTTTTTGAAGAGCAGAAGGATTGGAATAATGCGATTGAACTTGCAGTTAATGAGTCTGTTCGTACGAAGCAACTACCATGGTTCAACGTACTCAAATCCTATGTTGAGCAAGGCTATACCGCAAACATGGAGCCAAACGTATTTAATCAAGCATTAGTAACTTTATATAAATTGGATTTTGAAAGCTTTGAAGATTTAACCGTTTCAATGTGGAATGCTTATCAAGTTGATGAACTCTATTTTTCTTGGTTAAAAGAAATAAATTATATTCTTTTACACTTGGAGAAAAGTAAAACATATTCATGGGAAGAGCTATCTCTTCTTTATCACGATACATACTTCGATTTAATCGACGGAAAAAATTCTATTAAAGAGATTTCTCACCTTGTTCCCATGCATTTAGCGAATTGGATGAAGGTGGCGAAAAAAGACCATCAATTAATTGCCTCTGCCTCTGTCCTAGCATGGTGTGAAGTATTCACCTCGAATATTGATTTAGAAATAGTCAATGAGGCGGAAAGAATAATTAGCAACTCTTCTCATTTTGAAGAGAGTTTAGTAGATGGAAATGAGCTATTTCATGTCATTAGCGAATGGGGAAAAAGGAATGGCATTGAATTAGGAGAAAGATTTGAATGGATGGTGGAGCAGCTACTTGATTTAGAACACCATAACCTCTTAATTACTAGTACGACTAGCTATGGTAAGGAGGCAATCATTTCTCCTCTAATTGGTGAGAACATTTCTTCAGATGCTTTCTCAGCCACTATCCAATTTAAGCACCAAGAAGAAATGGAAGTTAGCGAAATAACGGATGAAGCTATTAGGAAAATGAATGAGCTATCTGATTTAGGCAGTAATACTGAAGCCATGCTTAGCTGGAAAAGCGCATTTCCATTATTAAAGGAAAATGCTCTTACGTTAATTGATACTCCAACTATTACAGGACGTAACAGATTTAAAAATGGTGTGCTCCCTTATTTACACTTCGCGGATAGCTTACTATTTGTGGTTGATCGTGATACTGCTTTTTCAGAAAAAGAGCTTGATATTGTGGTGAAGATTCGTGAACAAGCACCTGAGCTACAGATTCAATTCCTATTAAACGTAAGAGACGGTGAGCAGGAATTGTATGATATGACTGCTTCTAAAATAAACACGTACTTCCCGAAGGCAAAAGTATTTGCTTATTCCGGGCAGTCTGAGCAATTAAAGGAAATGACTGACTATATAAAGCAAAATCGTTCTTTAAAAGAGGAGCGTACAATCAAAATGCTCCATTATATTCGAAAAACGATTAAATATTTGTTAGAGAGACGTGTAGAAATTGAGAATGGATATCTTGACTCCATTAAGTGGAATGAGGACATGGTTTCAAAACTTTCGGGTGCAACCAATCAATTAGCAGATCTTGAGGAAGAAAAAGTAAGGAATATTAAAAGGAATTTCAAGAAGATTAAAGACGACATGAAAGCAACAATGATTGAAGAAATTCCGAAACTTTTTCAGAGTTGTTCCGAATTTATTCATGAGGATAGTGACTTTGGCAAGATCCACATGACATTAAACGAGGAAATGAATAAAAGAGCTGGGCGGTATTTAAATGATTCCATGATGCCACGGTTTCATTTTGCTTTTCATAATTGGATTGCTGAAGCAGAAGCTGAGTTTGAGCAAGGTCAGTACTTCTTGAATGAGCTAAGTGCGAGTCTTAATGAACTATATGGACAAGAAACACTTATATTAGAATGTGATTTTAAAGTGTTGGATGATTGGAGACGAGATGCAGACAGATTAACAAGAGGTAGGGTTCAGTTAGATGCAATGAATATTTTATTGCGCTTTAGTCCATCACAGTTTTTCTTAAAAAGTGCTGGGAAAATCTTCGGTGCCTTGCAGCAAAATCAATCAATGCTTCATAAAAAATATAAACAGTATATTGAAAATGAAGATTATCTCGAAGTAGCTGCAAGACTAGCAGATGATTTTTTACAGCCTTATGAGTTATTTGAGAAGACATTAGATAGAGATGTGAATATGTTCTTTAAACATTCTGCAGTCTTTTTAAAAGAAAAGGTTAAAGAAACAATGGAAGAAATCGAAAACAGTAAGGTAGAACTGCATAGAATGAGAGAGAATCCAGAAGCTTATCGCGATCCATTAACTTTATTCCAGGTAAAGCTCCTACAGTGTGAATGGATGACAAAAAATGGTGGGAAAATAAAGCAATATCGTTAGAAGGATGATGACATCATCCTTTTTATTTTGGCTATGTTACACAATTTTTATTATTTTTTCCGTATTTATTAATTGTAATGTTACATAGCTTTTGTTAAATTAATATTAAGTAACATTAGATTTTTAGCCTATTTAAGCTGAAAGGCTTTTCTATACAGGAGGAAGTACGGTGGAATATGTCAATCCAATTAAGGATATCGACAAGATTAATGCCATAAAAAAAAATCTCCAGAATCAATCGCTAAGAGATCTTTTATTATTTGTATTAGGCATAAATACTGGAATTAGAGTTCATGATTTATTAACGCTAAAGGTAAAGGATATTTCAGATGGGGCAAATATAAGGGAATTTCTTTATATTTGTGATGACAAAAATAAAGAGCAAAAAGCGCACTATATTAATAATCAAGTGAAAGCAGTATTAGAAAAGTACTTAGCTAGTCGTAAGTTTGAAGAGGAGGAATTCCTTTTAAATACGAAAAAAAACGCGTTGCCCATTACACGACAGCAAGCATACCGGATTATTAATCAGGCAGGAAAAGAAGTGGGGATAACAGGGAAAATAGGTACACATACACTTAGAAAAACTTTTGGGTACCATGCTTTTCGCAAAGGGATTGCGATTTCCATTTTAATGTCCATCTACAATCATCAAACACATGCAGAAACATTACGCTATATCGGAATTGATAAAGATGAGCAGCAGTTAATCAAAGTGGATGTGAATTTATAAACAAAAACTCTTCCACCTGCAAACAGTAGATGGAAGAGTTCATTCATAACTATTCTGTTTCTTCATCAAAAGGGTCTGTCATACGTACATTTTTTAGTTCCTTCACGATATCCTCAACAACAGGAGCTTGGATCGTTTCATTGTCTTTCATAAATTTGAAGACACCGTTATTAAAATCTGTCCCATGATCTTTAAAGAAAATACCTTCATATTCAACTTCTTTCGTGTGAACAAAGCTTAGTCGATAATACTTATCTTCTTTTAGAAGATAAGCGCGAACTCCTTTTTCAAAATGACCTTCATGGTCACGAAGAGAGCGGGATACGGAAATAATATGAAGATCGACAAATGGGATTTCACGTAATAATGAATTAATAATCGAACCCTTTGTCAGTTGTTCCCAACGGCTTTGCGCCGTTTGTCCGAGAATGATTTGCGTGATTTTTTTTTCTCGAGCTATTTCAGCGATTACCTTTGCAACAGGTCGTTTTTCATTATCTTTTAAAATAAAAGCCTCTGCGCTATGGAGTTCAGCTAATTGCTTCCATCTTGTAATATAGTCTGATTTCTCAGCATCCAAATCATCAAAAGGGCTAGGATCAATAGTTAAGATATAGAGCGGACAATCAAGCATACTCGCTATTCGACAACCGCGCTGAATGAGCCGTTCACCATTTGGTCCATAGTACACGCAGACGAGGATGCCTTCATCCATACGTCCTTTAACTTTTTTCATTCTCCACTCACCTCTTGTTAGATGCGTTTAAAAGGAGATGATCATCCTATTAAACTAAATATGACTATAGCTCATGCCACATATACAGTCAACAAGAATCTGTTAATTTAGGAGGGGTTACGATTGTGACTTGGTTATATGTAATGATTTTGCTTCCATTTATTTTTGCTTTTTTCGTTCCGTTTATTTATAAATTAACCGTACGGCGAGTCCACACAGGCTGGTTTGTATTAGCCGTTCCCTTCGTTGTTTTTCTTTATTTACTACAGTATATCCCAACGGTTTCTAAAGGAAAAACACTCCTCTTTCATCTTCCCTGGATGCCTTCCTTAGGTATCAATTTTACAGCGTATATTGACGGTTTATCGCTTATTTTTGGGTTGCTTATTACAGGGATTGGTACACTTGTTATTTTATATTCAATCTATTATATGTCGAAGGAAAGAGAAGCCTTACATAACTTCTATGTATATATACTAATCTTTATGGGCGCAATGCTTGGACTTGTTCTTTCTGATAATATTTTAGTTTTATATGTTTTTTGGGAATTAACGAGTATTTCGTCTTTTCTCTTAATTGCCTATTGGTATCAACGGAAAAATTCACGCTATGGTGCTCAAAAATCCATGATCATTACGATCTTTGGTGGCCTAGCTATGCTAGCGGGATTAATCATGCTTGCGATGATGTCAGATACTTATAGTATTCGAGAAATGATGAGTAACATTGAAAGTATAGCGGCAAGTCCTTTGTTTTTACCTGCGATGGTTTTGATTTTGTTAGGAGCTTTTACGAAATCGGCTCAATTTCCATTTAGTATTTGGTTACCTGATGCGATGGAAGCCCCTACGCCAATCAGTGCATATCTACACTCTGCTACGATGGTGAAGGCTGGTATTTATTTAGTTGCTCGTTTTACACCTGTTTTTGGCGGACATGCAGAGTGGTTTTGGTTAGTGTCCGGAGTAGGTTTGGTTACGTTAATTTATGGCTCGATTACGGCTGTGAATCAAAAAGATTTAAAAGCGTTATTAGCCTACTCGACAGTTAGCCAATTAGGGTTAATCATGACTCTCCTAGGAATTGGCTCTGCTTCGTTGTATTTTGGGTATGGGGATGAATCAACCGTTTACGCGTTTGCTACACTAGCTGCAATGTTCCATTTAATTAATCATTCGACTTTTAAAGGTAGCCTGTTTATGGTGATTGGGATTATTGACCATGAAGCGGGGACTCGTGATATCCGTAGGTTAGGTGGGCTAATGAGTTTAATGCCTGTATCGTTTACACTAACGATTATTGGCAGTTTTGCGATGGCTGGACTTCCTCCATTTAATGGTTTTTTGAGTAAGGAGATGTTTTTTACAGGTATTTTAACTGTGTTAGAGGAGCCTATTTTTGGGATAGAGACGGTTGGTTTATTATTTCCCATGATCGCTTGGATTGCAAGTGTTTTTACGTTTGTATACTGTATGATTCTTGTCTTTAAAACGTTTACTGGGAAGCTAAAGCCGGAAAGACTTGATAAGGAAGTGCACGAAGCTCCGCTTGGAATGCTTATTTCACCAATCGTCTTAGCTGTGCTTGTGATTGTTATCTTCTTTATTCCGAATGTTGTTTCACAGTACTTTTTACAACCCGCTCTTGTAGCGATATTGCCTGGGTTTGCGGCTACAGGTGGGATTGATGTTGAGATTAGTCCGTGGCATGGCTGGAATACAGAGTTATTCATGACCTTTGGCGTCGTAGGAATCGGCCTTCTACTCTATATAAGCTTGAAAAAATGGTCTACCATTTATAGTTATTTTCCGAAAGGCTTAATGCTTAATCATTTGTATCAGCTCTCGCTTGAAGGGATGGAGGCAGTCGCGCAAAAAGTAACGAATCGATATATGACGGGTTCAATACGGGATTATTTAAGCTATATTTTTGTCTTTATGGTTATTGTTCTTGGCGGCGCACTTTGGTTGTTTAACGGGGTGAACTTTGACTTTAATAATGATGTAGAAATTAGTTTGTATGAGGGTGGAATTGTTGTGGCAATGGCCATTTCTGCTTTCATTGTTCTTTTTGCGAAATCTCGTTTAACAGCTATTATTGCTGTTGGAGCGCTTGGTTATCTTGTGTCTTTATTATTTGTTATTTTTCGTGCACCTGATTTGGCACTTACCCAGTTAGTCGTAGAGACAGTGACAGTAGCCCTGTTTTTACTTTGTTTTTATCACTTACCGGAATTACGTAAGGAAGTGACCAAACTCCGTTTTAAAATGACAAACGCACTTATATCAATTGGAGTTGGTGTACTTGTCACAATGTTTGCTTTGGCTGCGAATCATAATCGGGTCTATGAATCTATTTCAAGCTTTTTTGAAGATTCCTATTCTCTAGCGGGTGCGAAAAACATTGTCAATGCGATACTTGTTGATTTTCGTGGCATGGATACAATGCTAGAAATTCTTGTATTATGTATTGCGGGGCTTGGTGTATTTACACTTATAAAAGTACGAGTAGCAGGGAGGGAAAAGGAATGAAGCCAAATGATGTAATTTTGCATACGGTGACAAAAGCTGCCATTTTTATCATTCTTACCTTTTCTATTTATCTTTTTTTCGGAGGACATCATAATCCTGGAGGAGGATTTGTTGGTGGGCTTAGTATTGCTTCGGGGCTGGTTCTCCTTTATCTTGCTTTTGATAGTGAAACGGTACAAGAAAATTTACCGATTGATTATAAGCGACTAGCTGGTTTTGGAGTGTTGTTGGCAGTCCTAACGGGTATCGGTTCCTTTCTATTTAAAGCTCCCTTTCTTAGTCATACATTTGATTATGTCGAACTTCCTATCTTTGGAAAAACAGAGTTAGCGACGGCAGTGCTTTTTGATGTTGGAGTGGCATTAGCGGTTATTGGAACAGCGATGACGATTATTTTAAGTATAAGTGAGGATAGATAGCAATGGAAACGTTAATGTCTATTCTTGTTGGGTTGTTTTTTATGATTGGGACGTATTTAATTTTATCGAAAAGTCTGCTACGAATCATATTAGGGACATCTATTATTAGCCATGGTGTTCATCTGCTCATCTTAACGATGGGAGGATTGAAGTCAGGGGCTCCTCCATTACTAGGAGAAAAGCTAACAACCTATACGGATTCGTTGCCACAGGCTCTTATTTTAACAGCCATTGTTATAAACTTTGGTGTGACAGCTTTGTTCTTAGTGCTTAGTTATCGAACTTATAAAACGTTAGGGACTGATGATATGGATAAATTGAGGGGAAATGATGATGAATAATATAGTCATATTGCCCATTATCATACCTGTCGTAATGGGATTGCTAATGGTCATTTTTCCAAAAAACATTCGTTTTCACCGATTATCTAGTATAATGGCAGTTTTATTATTAGGAATTGTTTCCGTGTTATTAATGGCTGATATAAGGGAGAATGGAATTCAAGTTTTGCAGGTAGGTGGCTGGGAGGCTCCTTTTGGCATTAGTATTGTCGCAGATATGTTTTCTACTCTTCTACTCTTAAGCTCAAGTGTCGTGTCATTATTTTGCTTACTTTATGCCTTCCGTTCAATTGGAAGGGAGCGAGAGGAGCATTATTTCTATCCTTTATTTTTATTTCTGATCGCAGGTGTAAACGGTTCGTTTTTGACGGGGGATTTATTTAATTTATTTGTTTGTTTTGAACTGATGTTAATTTCCTCGTATGTCCTCATTTCTTTAGGTGGTACGAAGAGACAACTGCGTGAATCAATTAAATATATTTTAGTTAATGTTGTTTCCTCCTTTTTATTTTTACTTGCGGTCGCCTATTTGTATGCGATGACAGGGACTTTAAATTTAGCGGATCTTTCATTGAGAATTGCTGAAGTGGGGCAGGATGGGTTAATGACGGCGGTTTCGCTCTTATTTTTAATCGTATTCAGTATGAAGGCTGCACTCTTCTTATTCTTTTGGCTACCTGGCTCCTATAGTGCACCTCCGACAGCAGTTGCGGCTATTTTTGCAGCTTTATTAACGAAGGTTGGCATCTATGCAATATTTCGGATGTTTACGCTTGTTTTTTACCATGAGCCGCAAATCACACATTTGTTTATAGGTATTCTTGGAGCAATTACGATGGTTCTAGGAGCACTTGGGGCAGTGGCTTATGATGATATTAAAAAAATTCTAACGTATAACGTTGTCGTAGGCGTAGGCTTTATTATGGCAGGACTGGCTTCGTTTACAATGTATGGCGTTACAGGGTCTATCTATTATTTAATTCATGACATTATCATTAAAGCACTCATCTTTCTTTTAGGTGGAACTATCATTCATTTGATTGGAACAAGTAAATTTAATGAAGTCAGTGGCTTAATTCGGAATCATCCTTTTTTAGGGTGGATGTTTTTCATTGCTGCTCTTTCACTTTCCGGCATCCCGCCTCTAAGTGGGTTCCTTGGAAAGGTTTTTATTACAAGGGGTACGTTTGAAGCGGAGTATTTTTGGTTAGGAGCCATTGGTTTATTGACGAGTTTAATGGTTTTATACTCTGTGATGAAAATCTTTATGAATGTTTTTTGGGGAGAAACGAATGTAAGCATAGAGATGGAAAAAGGCTCAGCGAAAGGACTAATGCTTCCTATTGGCTGTCTTACAGCGATAACTGTTGCTTTAGGTTTAGGTGCAGAAGGAATTCAGTTGTACGTTAGGCTTGCTGCAGAAGGCTTAATGAACCCAGAATTATATATTGAGGCAGTTTTGCGACGATAGATTAAAGAAAGGAGGGGGAAAATGCCAATTCAAGTGTTAATTAACCTTTTTATTGCTTTGTTATGGATGTTTTTACAGGATGAATGGAGTGTTCTTTCTTTTATTGGTGGCTATCTTGTCGGCTTGCTTGTTGTATTTAGTTTGCGGCGTTTTTTTCCTACGTCCTTTTACCTGAAAAAGATTTTAGCCATAATAAAATTATTTCTTGTTTTTCTTCATGAGTCTATTATTTCAAGCATCTATGTAATTAGCCAAGTCATCAAGAGGAATATTGATGTTACACCAGGTATATTTAAGCTAGAAACAGAGCTTGAAAGTGATTTAGAAGTTACCTTACTTGCTTTACTGATAACATTGACCCCCGGTTCAGTAGTAGTTGAGGTAACACCAGATAAAAAGGTGTTCTATGTCCACGGCTTGAATCTACCAGAATCCATTGACGCTGTAATTCAATCGAAGGTTGTTTTCGAGAAAGCAATAAAGGAGGTAACCCGATAATGTTTGAGCTTTTTTTGACCGGCTGTTTGTTCTTTCTTGTGCTTTCTATTTTGGTAGCCCTTTATCGTGTGTTAAAAGGTCCGTCGATGCCAGATCGTGTGATGGCCTTAGAGAATATTGGCGTAAACCTTCTTGCTTCCATTGCGATTCTTTCTATTATTCTACGGACACATGCATTTCTTGATATCATTTTACTAGTAGGAATCCTTTCATTCGTTGGGACCATTGCGTTTGCCAGGTTTATTGAAAGAGGTGTTGTCATTGAGCGAAAACGTGTACGTTGAAGTGCTAGTTGGTGTTTTCATTTTTATTGGCGTTGTTTTCAGCTTTCTCAGCGCAGTCGGATTAGTTCGTATGCCTGATGTGTATACCCGTGCACACGCTGTGTCCAAAAGTGCAAACTTAGGTGTACTTTGCATTTTATTCGGAGCATTTCTCTACTTTTTGTTAGTAGACAGCTATTTTAGTATCCGGTTATTATTAGGGATTTTCTTCGTTTTCCTCACCTCCCCAGTAGTTGCGCATTTATTAAATCGTGCCGCTTATCGCTCTAATGTTCCACTAGCAGAAGAAAGCATACAGGACGACTTGAAAGAATATTTACAAGAGCATTCTGAAGTAAAAACATTTATACCAACGGAAACGGAAGCAAAACCTGATTGAATGGTTTGCTTCTTTTTTTGAGTATAAATTAAATCGTCGTCGGATTCATTGAACAAGCCTCGATGTACGGAGTAATCGTAAGCGCAGTGAGATGGAGCCGACGACATTTACATAACAAGGTTGAGAGCAGGAAACTCATGATAGTTTTTTGTGTAAAACTATATTATTTATGATTAGATGCTATTGTGCATAGGTATTTGTCCTCTCTGTAAAAACAATTGTTCATACAGGAGAGAAAAACCCTTGATTATTTTCTGAATAGGAGTAAAATTAAGTGTATATTTTTCAGAGAATAAGGGGATGTAAAGATGAAGGTCGTTAAGTTCGGGGGATCCTCGTTAGCATCTGGACAGCAAATCGAGAAGGTTTTTCAGATTGTTGTCTCTGATCCTAAGCGGAAGGTAGTTGTCGTTTCCGCTCCAGGAAAAAGATTTGCAGAGGATAGTAAAGTAACAGATTTATTAATTGAATGTGCAGAACAAAGCTTGTTAAACCTAGATACGGAAGAAAAGTTAAAGGCTATTATTGATAGATTTGCTATGATTGCAGCAGA
The DNA here is from genome assembly GCA_023387295.1 of Bacillota bacterium. GTDB lineage: Bacteria > Bacillota > Bacilli > Bacillales > Cytobacillaceae > Cytobacillus. Next base: position 10,463 of record JAEWIG010000273.1, read on the forward strand.
ATTGAATCTTTCATCAGATATTATTAATGAGATTAATAAGGATTTAGTGGCAAGATTAAATGGGGATAAGAGCAAGCCAGATCGGTTTATGGATGCCATGAAAGCAGCAGGTGAGGATAATAATGCAAAGCTAGTGGCAGCATATTTCCAGAAAAAAGGCATCGAGGCTCAATATGTTAATCCACTAGAAGCTGGTCTTCTTGTTACGGCTGAACCCGGTAATGCTCAAGCACTTCCAGAATCATACGATTCAATATACTCGCTGCGAAATCGTTCAGGAATTATTATTTTTCCAGGGTTTTTCGGCTATAGCAAAGAGGGAGAAATATTCACATTTTCGCGAAGTGGTTCAGATATTACAGGCTCCATTCTAGCTAATGGACTTAAAGCAGATTTATACGAAAACTTCACTGATGTCGATGCCGTTTATTCGGTCAATCCGTTTATCGTGAAGAACCCGAAAGAAATAAAAGAATTAAGCTATCGAGAAATGCGAGAACTCAGCTATGCAGGCTTTACAGTTCTACATGATGAAGCCCTTGTTCCGGCATTTCGTGCAGGAATTCCTGTTCATATTAAAAATACAAATAATCCAAGTGCACCTGGTACGAGAATTGTTAACGAGCGTGCTATTAAAAACGGTCCTGTGAGTGGGATCGCAAGTGCGGGAGGGTTCTGTAGCATTTATGTAAGTAAATACTTAATGAATAGAGAAATTGGTTTTGGACGTAGGCTTCTAGAAATACTAGAGAACTATGGATTAAGCTATGAGCATACTCCATCTGGAATTGATGACATTTCGATTATACTAAGAGAAAACCAGCTTGACGTTCACATGGAAAAAGATATTAAGCACCGAATTGAAACGGAACTACACACGGATGAAGTTGTCATTGACCGTGGTATTGCCCTAATTATGGTTGTCGGTGAAGGAATGCGCCATAATATCGGAACAACTGCGAGAGCCTCGAAGGCCTTAGCAAAAGCAGATGTTAATATTGAAATGATCAATCAAGGCTCATCAGAGGTGAGCATGATGTTTGGTGTAAAGGAAGTTGACGAAAAGCGAGCTGTTCAAGCACTATATGAAGAATTTTTTGTCCCCGTCACAGTCTAAGCGGTGCCTGGTACCGCTCGTGGACAAACTGTATGAAGGACAGTATAAAAAGTTTATTGTTAGAAAAATACTTTCATTATGCAACTGAAGTCCGTTTTAGGAGTTTATTGAAAAATAATCTTTCATTAGCCTAATGAAGTCCAATTTAATTGCTTATTCAAAAAAAAGTCCTTCATCAACCGAATGAAGGACTTTTTCATATGTTTCATTTAATATTTGGGGACTAAGCAAAATATACAGCTAAGTACTTTGCATGGATTAAGCTTTTTCAATTAATTTATTAAAATCAACACGTTTGTTCAGTGCATACATGAGAGGCATCCCA
>JAEWIG010000317.1 GCA_023387295.1 Bacillota bacterium
GAATTACAGAAGAAGAAGGTTATTATAATGAAGATCCAGAATGCATAGATAATTGCATATCATTACTTTCTGCTTATTACTGGGGGAAAGAGTACAAGACGGGATATCAGTTTTTTAAAAGTGTAATAGACAAATATGCTACAGAAAATGCGCTTTTATATTGTATAGGTGGAGATATCTGTAGGTGTTTAAAAGAATATGAGAAAGCATTTGAATACTGGAATCAATCGATTCAAATAGATGATAAATTTGCTGATGCAAGATTCTCTATAGCATTTTGTTATAATGAATTAATGCAGTATGATAAGGAGGCAGAGGCATGGGGAAATATTATCCAATGGCTTAGTGAGAGGGGATATACTGAAATTGAGCTAAGATGGCCAAGAAAGATGCTTATTGATGCTAAACAAGCTATTAAAAAAGTTGAATTATCCAATTAATAAAGTAAACGAATGGGATCAAGTAGAGATACATGGTTCCGTTCGTTTTGCGCCTAACATGGTGAGTTACCGTATCCTATGCTAAAATAAACTACAGGTTGATTTTTTATTTTAAAGATTCATCTTTGATTTATGGATAAGGAAAGAATTAAATGTAATAATTCAATTACAGCGCTGATAAATTATTTTGAAAGGGCGAGAATGATGGATAATAATTGGATAGGAAATCAAATAGCTATGCTAAGGAAGAAAAAAGGATACACAGGTGATATATTTTCAGAAATATTAGGAGTTACACCACAAGCAGTGAGTAAGTGGGAGAATGGTAAATGTCTCCCTGAAACAGCTTTGTTACCGAAACTAGCACAAACATTAGAGGTTACGATCGACCAATTGCTAGTGGAAAGAGAAGTTACTATTACGAAAGCGATCTTTTCAGATGGAGTAAACACAACCGACATTACAATGATTCTGAATCAATTCATGATTGGAAATCGTCTACATATCTATTTAAGTACGGATAGTCTTGGGATTAACATGAAAACGAACAGAGTTGGTGTTGCAATCCTTGAGTATCAGTTACCAACTGGAGCATATTATACTTATGCCATAGAGAATACATATCTTACGTTAGATAAATTTACAACAGGAATACAGTATGATGGAAAAGGACAACTTGAAATTGTCGCCGCGTATTTTGGAACAAGGGAGGATTATCGAGATTGTTTGTCAAAAATAATACACTGCAACTTCTTTCAATGGAAAAAAATTTATGTAGATACAGAAGTATTTCCAAGCTCACCAAGTGCAGATGAGATAGAGTATCTTACTTTAATCTACTTAAACCAAAAAGGAATACATATGATAAGTGCTGCTGAAAAAGAAACATTAATCTACAGTAAGGGAAAGAGGGAGTTATGTATAGAGGACCAAACCACTTGCATCTTACCTGGTGTAAAGGTACTTCGCTTTGAAGAAGGTATAGATTGTACCTGGGCTGGAGCTATGACGACAGCATTAAATTACATGGGAGAGAACTATACCTATGAGCAGATTATGGGAATGTCAGGTGCTTGTTACCGTTTTTCGTTTTGTGATATCTGGGATTGGAGTGCAACGGATGCCTTGGTTTCATTTGATTATGCAAGTATTTTGTTTCAAGCGTTAGGGATTGAAGCAATTTGGGCAAATCGGTTAGAGAAAAATGAAAGAGAAAAGGAACGTGAAAGAATCGTTGCTGATATTTTACATAACAAACCTGTTTTGGCAATCAATCTTAGAATTGCACCTGAGTGGGGTGTTATTACAGGATATGCGGAAGGTGGAAAAAGACTTTATTGTAGGACATATTTTGATCAAGAATATTTAAATGAGCAAGAAGAGTATTTAGAAAGTGATTTTTGGCCATTTCTCATTCAGCATTTTGGAGAGAAGCAAGAAGAATTATCTCAGACTCAAAGATTAACAGCATCTCTTCATGCAATGGTCGAATCATTTGAAGCTTCTTGTGTACGAGGATATTATCAGGGGAATGAAGGTTTTGAACATTGGATTCGTGGTTTGGAACAAGAGGAGCTATGGAATGATTGTAGTGTAGAGCATGAGGTAGAACGAAGGTTGCAAGTCAATGACGCTCTATTACTGAATTTAGGTGATGCAAGAAGATGTGCTGGAGTTTATTTAAAGGAAAGTGCTTTGTTGTTGCAACAGGAACAGAAGAGAATAATAGAGGAAATTGCTCAGAGTTATACGTATATTAGTGAACGTGTATTGGCATTTCGAGATCAATTAAACAAGAGTGGGAAAGACCTCTGCTATAATGGTTCCATTCGAATAAAAATGAATACAAGCTTACGAAAGGAACAGATTTTATTATTGAGAGATATTAAAGAAAAGGAGAGGCAATCGGTAGAAAAATCAAAATACATATTAGAGTGCATGAGTGAACAATAGAGGGTGATTTTGGATAACACATAAAATTAAACTTATAAAAATTAAAATGTTACACAGGTAATTATAGCTGTGTAACATTTTTTAATGGTTAAAAGTGTATTTTATTCTAACTCATTTGCTTCGTTTTGATTCTTTGGACTAAACTTGTGTGCTGTTGAAGATGGTACCTCGCCAGTTACGTAATTA
>JAEWIG010000087.1 GCA_023387295.1 Bacillota bacterium
CCAGAAGAAGGAGCAAAAAGAGAAGTATTTGAGGAATTGGGAGTAGACGTAAAGGTTAATGAGTGTATAGCAAAGGTTGAATATAACGGAACTCAATACTTTTTCTTATCTGAAATCATTAATGGAACGTTCGGAACTGGACAAGGTGAAGAGTACACAGACAAAGAGAGAGATAGAGGAACTTATTTGCCTATGTGGGTAGATATAAAAGAATTATCGTCTATTGATGTTAAACCGATAGAAGTTGCTATAAAAGTTCAATCTTTATTCAAGTAAAGGGTGCTTTTATTCAACAATGTGAGATGGAGTCAGCAGTGTAATATTGCTAGCTTTCTTACCAGCAATTAGTAGAGAAATTAGTGTAAAAGGAATAACATGGGGGTTGTTGCTGCAAGATTATATTACCGAATTTAATACATTAATTCACATTATATAAAATGATGCGACAATAAGTAATTATTTTTTATTTTTTAGCTCTAAAAGTATAGGAGATATATTTAATAAAATCGATATAATCGTCAAAACCCATAACGCTGTTTCCATCGTAGGCACTACATCTAATAAAGCAGACCAATCTTTCACCTTTATCCAATCGGACACCATACTGTATTCTGCAACAAGTGTTAGTGCTGTAAATGATAATCCCATTGCCATTGCAAGTTTATAATCTTTGCCTGTTCCATACATATAAAGATTTATAAAAGTTGCTATTATAGCAATTAGTCCTAATATTAACCACATAATTATACCTCCTTTATATCTTTATTTTAGGAATATATTTATCTACAAATATATATTAAAAGGTCCAGTTATCTTATTAGGAAATCTGGCTCCGTTTGTTTAATAAGCCGTCCTCTTATAATCTATTTTACCACAAAACACCTTTTCTCCTTCGCGTTTTCAATTATTTCTAAATTGTTTTCAAGTAAACCATTCCACCCACCAATTAACAAGCATATTAACAACGTAATTAGCAGAGGCACATTATTTTATGTGCTGTTGTTAATTTGCCCACCAATTTTAATGCGATTTACTATCGATATTCGCCTTAAACGTTGATACAACAACAAAAATGGGGACACCAATTCATGTGTGAATTGCGTCAATGATATAAAGAAGGAAAGGCTTGAAGTGGAAAAAATCAATAAAGTTTGATCATTTGTAAAAAAAGATTGATAATTTAAAACAAAGTTTGATACAACCCTGTATTAATAGGATTTTTCTTTTGACCCTTAAACTTCAGTTATATTATTCAATTAAAGGGCCATATTGCGGAATACCATATTGTGAAAATCATGCTATTAAGTATAGTGCTAGTTTTAATTGTTGCCTTACCTCTTTCATTTTCTGATGTTAGTGAAGAATTAGTTAGCCAAAACATAACTGCAATAAGTGGCTGGACTACAAAAAATACAAAAGATTACATTAAAAATCACCCATCAATTTTACTAAGTAATATTGATAGGTGATTTTAATTTTTATTTATACAGTAGCTTCTTCTATGTCTGCCTTCAATTTTTTAAACCATTTTAAGTTCACTAAATGGTGAGAACGAGAATTTTCGTTCATGCGACGAAAATAATCAATTTTACCAGGTAATTCTTTAGTGATAGCTAGGTATTCATCGAGAAGAGCAATTCTGGCTTCAGTTTGATCAATTTGTGATTGGATTAATTCTAATAATTTATTTTTTTCGAATTCATCTGCAAAGAGTAATGCCCCATAGAATTGTAAGTTTACATATTCAGATTTAGATCCAAACTTCACCATTAATTTTTCGAATTCTATCTTTCCTGCATCCGTGATTTCAAAACGATTGACTTCACGCCCATTATTTAGAAGTGTTTGGTGAATTTGTTCAATCAAACCTTTTTCCTCAAGTTGTTGCAAATTGTAATAAAATGATCCTTTAGTAAAGTTAACGATATATTTATAATGTCTTTTTTCCATTAAACTTAATAGTTCGTATCCATGAGCGCCAGGGTTTTGAATAAGTAAGCCAAGGATAAGTAATGGAATCAAGGTTGCATTACCTTTGCCATTTGTGCTTCAAATTCAGCGTATGTGATTTTACCTAGAGCCAAATTCAAACTGTGAATATAAATTTGTTCAGTTTTCGAATAGTTTTTGTTTATTTTTAATGATTGATTTTCATCCGTAAGAGGCTCTAAGATATGACACTTTTTCGAAAATGCTTCGAAGTAGCGAAAACCGAATTTTCGTTGGGAAACGGCGTTTAAATGGATACCGTCCGGATTGGCAGTTAAGCCTTCTGCCGTTACAAAATAACAGTTTGGCTGACTGTGAGCAAATCGGAGTAACTGTTCATTAACTTGTTGAAACTCTGTTGAGTATTTTCCAAAACCTGTTTTCCCTAAAAAGTCACCAAGTCCACCAACGATTAAAGGGACATTTTCAAGGTTCAGCTCTTTTCTTAAAGTCTCCATGATATAGGATAATTTATCATAATACGTTTCATGTAGAGAATTATTGCTATCACTTTCACCTTGATGCCAAAGTATGCCACAAATCCTACTAGTTTCAAGAGCAAATCGAGCTTCAGATAAAGCATGTCTAAAAAGGGTACCTTCTGGATGCCAATCATTTAAAGAACTGCCACCTTCCGCACAAGGAATCAAACCAATTTCTTCATCCGGGTTGGCTTTCGACCATGCCTCTGCAAAAGATGCTGCTAGACTTACACCAGCAACAGGACGATCGTAATTAATTGGTTCGGTCATCATTTGCCACTGACCGTTGCGAAGCATTTTTATTTTTTCATTATAAATAGCTTCTACCTCATGCAAGAATCCACGACCTGCCATATTTGATTGACCTAACATTAAAAAAGATTTTATCATTTAATTTTCAACCCTTTACAAAATAATCTAATTAGACTTCTATATTTTATAGTCTAATTAGACTATCGTCAACTCATTATTCTTGGTAAAAATTTCGCTTTATAATTAATATAGAACTGTCAGTGTTCTAATAACTACTGAAAGAGAATATTCAACAAAACGGGTGCTATTCTGCAGCATGAATTACGCTCTTTTTTTTTTGTTAAGGGCCATTTAATGGTGGAAGAATTTATTGACCCTACGGGTTAATTTAATAAAAATACATAGATAGTTTCGTGGGATTTTATGGTATATTTTGGTAGTGGGGGATTGTTCCAAATTTAATTAATTGGGAGGAGGTTGCGTTAGTTGATAACGATAATAATAATGATATTTTTAATTATTTCAATTTC
>JAEWIG010000033.1 GCA_023387295.1 Bacillota bacterium
TTTCAGCAGATATTGAAGGAAGAGACCTTGGAGCCATTAATCGCGATGTTTCCAATCTCATTGATAAGTACAGAGCTCCAGATGGATATACCGTTACTGTAGCAGGAAATCTGGAACAGCAGCAGGAATTAATGACGGAAATGGTATTTATCTTAGCGATTGCTTTATTCCTTGTGTATTTCGTGATGGCAGTCCAATTTAATCATTTAGGTCACCCACTTATCGTTATGTCAGTTATTCCTATGACAGTTGTTGGAGTTATCCTTGGTTTGGTTATCACCAAAATGGAATTAAGTATTATGACTGGAATGGGGATTGTCATGCTGATAGGGATCGTCTTAAATAATGCAATCTTGCTCATTGACCGGACGAATCAGCTTCGCAAGGAAGGGAATTCAGTTGAAGATGCCTTAATTGAGGCAGGTAAAAATCGCATCAGACCAATCTTCATGACAACATTAACCACTGCCGGTGGAATGCTACCACTTGCACTTGCATCAGGAACAGCAGGCAATTATCAAGCACCGATGGCAACTGCGATTATTTCGGGGTTAATGTTTGCGACATTTATAACTCTGTTCCTTGTACCAGCTATATATCGTTTGTTTTCTTCATCAAAACTTAGTGTTGAGGTAGAAACGATGGAGCGGAAAAGGAGCAGGAGGAAGTCAACTGTAGTTCCAGAAACGGTAAGTCAATAAGTAAATGAACAAAAAAGCCCTTTTGAAGGGGGATAAAAATATCCACTTCAAGAGGGCATTTTGAATTGAGTCCGTTCTTTATCAATTCTATTATTCGATTTTTTTCCTAATACATTAACAAAAATAACTCCAGATATAGCGATTATTCCACCTATGATTGACATGGTACTTGGCAACTCATTCAGCCATATCCAAGCAACGATAATGGCAACTACTGGTTCAGCATATAACATACTCGAAATCGAGCTTGCTTTCCCATACGAGAGTGCGATTGCCCAAGTAACATAGCCAATGGCAGCTGGAAAGATCCCTGCATAAATGGCTGATAAATGTGCTTCTAACATGGCATGCTGGATTTCTTGTAAGAGCCCTGGTGCAAAAATAAAAAATGGGATGGTACCGATCCAAGTCAAATAAGCTGTTAATTCAATTGCACTGTAGCGCTCGAGTAATGGTTTTTGAAAGACAAACAGAATAGAAGTGGCAATTGCTTACATTAAAAGCAATAAAACACCTTCTGATATTTGTAGGGAAGTCCCTGTAGAGCCAATCGTTATAATGATAATACCAGTAAACCCAATTCCTAACCCAATCCAACCATAAATGCCTAGGCGTTCTTTTAAGACAAGGACAGCGATAATGGCTGTGAAAATGGGTGAAGATCCGATTAACATTCCAGCAGTTCCTGAAGAAACGGTTACTTCACCGAAAGTTACCCCTATATGATATACACTAATCCCGACTAATCCAATTGCGACCAATCTAAGTAAGTCTTCCTTCTTAGGGAAGCGAAATTTCACACTTGGCCATAGAGCAAGAAGGACAAAAACGGAAGAAGCGATTAAATAGCGGACAACAACTAAATGACCTGGAGAATAGCCTCCATGTAGAGCAGCGCGAATGGCTGCAAACGTTGAGCCCCATATGATAACAGTGAAGGCTGCTAGTGAAAAAGCCTTGGTGTTCAAAATCCGATACCCCCTTTTTACATAATAAAAAGGTACCATGAATAATGGATTGATGCAAAAAAAGTTTAGGGGAATTTTGGTATTTTTCTTAGTGGGCGAGAAAATAATAAAAGAGCCAAAATCAACGATGAAATTGTTGATTTTGGCCCATTACGAGATAGATTTCTATTATTTTAATTCAAAAATTGCACAATTTATTATTTAAGAACAACTTCCTTACACAATTCCATTGTTTCAATAATGGCTGCTCTGACATCAGCTTTATTATATTTTAAAATAGGCATAGTGTCGTTCGGATCGATATACGCATCACGGTTTTGAAGTTCAGCAGTCATTGCTAAGTGGATTCCGTGTTCTTTTCCAGCTGAAGCTGTTTGTTCGTCATGTTTAGCTAAAACAGGTTTCATTTGCTCAAGAGGAACAACTTGAATGACTGTATCTTTTTGACCTAATGTATCAGCAATTAATTGGAAAAATTCTTGGTGTTTCATGTTCGTATCAGAAATCGCATATTTTTCACCGTGAACCCCATGTTCTAACGCACCAACCGTTGCCTCAGCAACTTGTTGTGCCGTTACCATCGCGGTTCCTCCACCTAGAACTGGAACGAAATCCTTATCTTGAATTTGCGGGAAAAACATTGTCCACAGCGGAGTCCTTCCAGGCATCGTACCAAAAATATATGGTAAACGAAGCGACATGACATCCATCTGACCTTCCCCTTCAAGGATCGCGACCTCTTCTTGTAAAAGCCTTGTTCGTGGATAAGCTTGTTTATTTAATTCTAAATCTGTCCATAGTTCAGCAAAATGGGAAAAATAGGAGCCATACAGGACAAATTTCTCCATACCTGCTATTCTTGCTAATCTTGCCAATCGTTGTGTTGGCAATACGTTTGCTTCGTAGAAGAATTTTGCTGCAGGAGAATTGGGTACAACACGTTCATCAGCACCAGCTGCATAAACAAACATATCTTTACCTTTAAGCAAGTCTAAAACCTGCTCATCCGACATTTCATTAATATCCCCGAGATGGCATTCTACTTCAGGCGGTAATAAATCTGAGGTCGGCATAGGGGGAAGAGAGACTGTTGATACTTGATATCCTTTATTTAATAATTCCTTTACGGTATAGTATCCAAGAAATCCTGTGCCACCTAAAATAAAGACGTTTTTCATTGTAAGCTCCTCCAATTTGTGAAATGTTGAACAATGTTACACTTTCATTATAGGTGTCTAGGAAAATATTGTAAATATAGTTATATAACATAATAAGGGTTAAATTTGGACGTTTTGTTAACAATCATCATAAACATATTGAATAATGGGTTCCCTAATTCCACGAATAACTTTTTTGGCATAAACCTTTTTCGGTTCAAGAATCGTTAGTATATAATCTATTGCATCTTTCGGGTCAATAATATTACCACATGTGTAGCCATCTATAGCTGCAAATCCTTTTTCAGGATACGTATGGATGGACAAATGACTTTCTGATAGCACAACAATGACTGTGACACCAAAAGGCTCGAAGGCATGTCCTTTAACAGATAGTACGGTAGCTCCACAAATAGTTGCTGCTCTTTCTAAATGATATTTTAATAACCTTAGGTCATTAATTTTGTCAAAATCAATTCCCCATGCATCTACAATTAGATGTCTTCCGAATGTTTGATGCTCCAATGATACCAGTCCTTCCATCAAGGATATTAGTATCATACGAATTTTATAATGGGATGAAAGGACAAGTACCTATATGGATAAAAATCCACCTATTCATTAATCGAATAGTTGTCCTATTCGGCTAAGTATCAATAGGTGATACGTTACCTAGATTTGCACTGAAACCGTCATTAGACTAATTTCTCAAACCTTGGATAAATGTCCAATCTTTATTGCAATTAATCAATATAATAC
>JAEWIG010000041.1 GCA_023387295.1 Bacillota bacterium
GGTAATTATTATTGATGAAGCTCAAGATACATCATTTGAGCAAATGGCAGTTTTCGATATTTTGAATGCACATGGTGTTAAGTCATTTTTTCTTGTTGGAGATCCTGATCAAGCGATATATGAATGGAGGGATGCAACACCTGAATGTTTTTTAAAGAAAACTGAGGATAGTAATTGGAATACAATTGAACTTACAGGTAATTTTAGAAGTTCACAAAATATATGTAATGCAACATGCTATTTCTCAGCTACAGTCAATAGCAACACACCCAATAAGGCTTTTGGAATTTATAAAGATGAAGTTAATAAGCCGATATTATTATTTACTAATGGAAGTAGTATTCCAGATATAGAAAAATATTTTCTTAAAAAATGTGTTGATATGAATATAGTAATTGAGCCGAAAAATATAGCTATATTAACAAGGGGACGTATTCATGCTGATACAGATATTTCTGGATTATGGAAAAGTAAAGAAGTAGAGTGGTTTGCACAATCTAGCTACGAATGGGAACGTGGATCAAGAAAAAAAGCATGTTCAATTGCATCACGAGCTTCGTTTTGTATTTATAATGGTGAGAAAGTAGAAGATTTGGAAATGCAAGCTATTATTGATGATAATTTTTCATTAGGTAAATGGAATGAATTTATTATAGAGCTAGTTAGTACTGCTCCAAGCATTTCAGAAGGTATTGGGGTTTGGATTAAATCATATGAAAAACATTTTGTAAATCTAATATCTTATTATAAAATATCAGTTCATGCTAATAAGCCATTGGGGGAAGTCTTTAAGATTAAATCAAGGGATACTAAGGTACCACATTTTAAAAATATTGAAGTTATCAATTACTTTGAGAGGAAACAGCAAAATGCTTATACTAAATCTTCTGTACATGGAGTGAAAGGTGAAACGTATGATGCGGCATTACTTTTAATAAACAGCAAAACAGGAAATACACTTACGCCCAGTTTTTTAGAAAATGGTGACATTAATAGTGAATTGATGAGAATTGCATATGTTGCGATGACTAGACCAAGAAGATTACTGATGGTGGCAATGCCTTTAAATAAAAAAGTACAGGGGTATAAAAGATTTCCAAAAGATTTATGGCAATATGAATATCTTGAAAACTAGTCTCAGAATGATAAAATAAAAGTTTGACAGAACATGCGTTCTGATTTTTAATATCTTTAACGCTTCTATTAACTGTTTTAGTTACTAATGATTTTGTTAACCAGCCTAATTATTTCAAGAAGGTAATTTGTGTAGAATCTAAAAGAGACAAGGATAATTCACACGAATATTGCTCAAACGGCTCAAACAAACGATGATTTGATTTTAGGACAACAACAGTATAAATTATTGAAATTAAGTACCTAATTTGTAAAAGTGTATCGATTATTAAATTATAACATATAAAAGAGCCACAGCGAAGGAAGCGATTAAAAGAATATAAAAGGAAAGTAATGCAATTACATATGTGAAACTGAGCCACGCATCAGCATAGGGGTCCAACGTTGTTTGAATCTGATATAAGGCTACTCGTAGCAGCTAATATCTGTTAGAAGCAAATTGCCAGAATATGAGGTTAGTAGTACAGACTAGCTCTTATTCTGGTTTTTTATTTGTGAGGAAATAATTTTATATCTATTTAGATATGATTGTCGTTGCTTTTTTATTAAATTACGTCGTTAGATTTTAAAAGTACGTATATTTATAAAAAAATACGTTAACGTATTGACGTGTTGAGTATTATTTGGTAATATATGTAAATAAAGGAGAGGTTAATATGGAAAGTGAACATTTTAATGTAATAAATGTAGACAAGCCTCAAGTGGGATATGCTACTCCTTCATTTACATTTCCAGCAATTGCATACATAAGCGGTGATAGAATATGGTATGCAATTACTGTACCTTATGCTGTATTACGAAGTGGATTAATAAAAACATCCACATTACGAAAAAAGGGGCAGGAGGTTATTAATTCAGAGGTGAGAAATCGTTTCTTAGACAAAAAACATAAGGCTGATATCAAATCATACATTACGGAAGAAGATAAATATACAATACCCCCAATAACGTTGGTTTCAACAGAAAGATTACCTTTTGAACCTTTTTTACTTGGAATCAATGAGAAAACAATACATCAGGAGGAGTTTTATGAAAGACTTAATACATCAGGTCCTTTAGCTGGATTGATTCAATTACCACTAGTCTATCAATTTGAATGTCTTGATGGTAATCATAGAGTAGCAGCAATTAAAGAGCTAGTGGATGAGAAACCGGAGGTTGTTCAAGGAAGTAACATATTATTGAATGTTGTATGCGAAAAAGATATATATAAAATTCGTCAAGACTTTGTTGACGTGAATAAAAATGCAAAGCAAACTACCCCGTCTATTAATACTTTATTCAACACAAGAGATGCAGTACCTAATATTGTTAGTAGAGTTATGGATCATATAAACTATTTAGAGGAACTGGTGGATATTATTTCTACAAGCATTTCAAAAAATTGTAGTAAGATTTATACATTAAATAATATTAAGAATGTTGTAGTTGAGCTAGCAGGATACGATGCACAGAGTGGAAAAGGTGCAGAAGAAAAGGCTAATAAGCAATTAAAAGATGATGAATTGAAAAAGAAGGAAGTATTATCCCAAACAATATTGTTCTTTGACGCATTAAAAGTAAACGAATATATATCTGAGTGCATAGAGAATAGACATAAGATAAAAGACATAAGACAAACATCAGTATTAACCGTTGGTATTGGGCTATCATTGGCTTCTGATATAGCAAAATATATATTTGAACATTTTGATGAAGAAGGATGGAAGCAGGAACTTTTTAAATTAATGCAATATGATTGGAGCCGAAGAAATCCACTCTTTTTAGAGACAGGGATTGTTGGAAAAGAAGGTGCAATTGCCAATACAAGAGCTATTATTACAAAAACTAAAGCAGCCCTATTAGATAGTTTAGGGTATGAATATAAAAAAGATGAAGAAATAGGTAATAATAAATTAGTTTGTGTGCAGTAACGCTGTATTTGAGGAGGTGTATTATGAAGAAAACTACGAGTGAGAAAGTAATACATGTACCATGCCCCCATTGTTCAAATACTAGATTATTTGATTGTAAAGAAATTGCGGAAGGTATTATTGAGATTAAATGTCATCATTGTAAGAGTATTGTGACGATTGATCTACAGCGCATAAATCATAAAAGAAGAGAACAGAAATTAAAGGCTTATCAAAAAATAAAACTGGAATTACATAGCGAAGACTGAGCAATGCATCAGCATAGAGATTCAATAAGTTTGGATCCGATATAAGGCTACACGTAGCAGCTTATATCTGTTAGAAGCAAATCGCCAGGATAAGAAGTTAGCATTGGGCTAGCATTCTTATTCTGGCTTTTTTCTTACCCGTTTGTAAGAGGGGAGGTGGTTCAGTGACAGTACAAAAACGCTATGAGATGGGTGATCGGATTCGTGAATGTAGAAAACAGAGAAACTTATCCCAAGCTCAGATGGCAGAAGCGATTGGTGTCTCCAATAATACATTTTCCAATATAGAAACAGGAAATAGCAATGCGACGCTAGAAAATGTAAAAAAGATAGCAGAGTATTTTCAGGTGTCACTGGATTACCTTACGGATGGAGAGGAACGAACACTTGAAGATGAAACATTTATTCGAGGTTATTTGTCATTGTCGAATGAGGACCGTAGGAAAATGATAATAGTAATGGATACCTTCTTTCCCAAACTTGTATAATATAGAGCAAAGAAAACCTAGTACCTTAATAACTACATAGCAACACAGGATGCCACTATAAAATGCATTGAAGACGTTATTACGATGGTAAACCCACAGTAAGCTATCATTTCAATCCATTATAGGGATTAATGTCGGTTTTCTTGATTTAATCTATATTAGGTTGTAATATAGTAGGTATGAAAATGATTTTAAAAAGTATGTACATAGGTAATGTACTGACATAAATGTAAGAAAGTGAGGACATGTAATGTTAGAATTTATACCATCAAAAGACGTTAGAGACTATTGTAAATCCATAGAGCATGAGTTTTCAGACTTTGAAAAGGCAACTATTATCTATAATAGCTACATGACTGAGGAGGAGAAAAGAAAAGCTTTAAAAGAGCTTGCCCAGGTGACAGATGACGAGAATTTAAAAACACAGATATATGAAAGAATTGAGTTTGATGCGAAGAAACTTGCAAAGTTAAAAAATAACTGTGGGGACTATGTATATATTGTTGTAACTGATGAGGAGGGGGAGGTCAGTGGATATTTCTCAGCCTTTGATTTGGCAGTGGAATATGGGAGAAATCAAAAGAATAGATTTAAGATTAGTAAATACAAAATTATGGGTAAAGAACTTCCGATATCAGATTTTCTAATTGGTGAGGTTGATTTCAATGAGAAGAAAAAAATAATTTCAATGTGGTCAAATGAATTATTAGAAGAAGAGGCGAAGTTTGATTGCAATAATGTACAAAGATTTGAATCTAGATATATTGATATTCCTAATCCATTTGAACGTGGTGACATTGTTCGAATACTTCCGAACGGAGGTGTTGGTATTGTTGAGACATCCAGAAAGGATGTGGGGAAATATATGGAAATGATAACAAATGGGGTATTTGTTGATTGGTCGGATGCAAGTATTACTGTTACCTATTTGCTTGATAATGGTGGAATATGCCATAGCCATATAAATCCGTTATATCTGGAAAAAATAAATTCATGGACAAATGAAAAACAATGGAGATTTATTCAGCAAGCAAGTTGTCTTTTAAAAGGCGAAGGTTCCCTTGATTATTTCATATCGCTTTATGACGAATTAAGAGAAAGATGTTGAAAACTTGGGTCTTTGGTTTTTATATTTGGCAATGTGTAACCTTAAAAATATGAGGTTTTGAATAAAAGAAGTAGTGTAAAACTTTACACTAAAAGAAGTGAGTTTAGGTATACCGATGAATAAACAGCCAAAAACAATGGAATTAAATACTGAAAGGTTATATATACGCGATACTTTAGTTGGTGATTGGGAACTGTTAAAATATAATGATATAATCTCTGTGTACCAACCTCGCCATAACAGTATTGGCTTATAATTATATCATCGGTATAGACTGAACTCAGTTAAAACCATCGATTTTCTTTATTCAAAAAGACGCTGTAAATAGAAACTATCTCTTTTGGCTTTTCAGTATATAGGGGATATTTTATGCAAACGAGACATTAACTTCATGCATCTATTAGAAGGGGCTTCTATCCTTGACAACGCTACTTTTGCAAGATTGGAGTTCCTTGCAGAACAGATGGAGCATGTAGAAGAATACAATGAATCCCTTGTGAGACGAATGGTTGAAAAGTTTACGGTTTGTGAGGAAAAATTCATAGTAGAGTTCAAATCAGGCATGGCGTGAAAGTAGAGAGTTAGAAGAATTATTATAAGTATCAGTTTGGAAGAAAATGACTTTTGGTTGGTGTTTTTTGCATTAAAAGTAATTATTTATAAGATTTTATCGGTATCGATTGTTAAATATAAAATTTTATGATATCTTATATGGTAAGATTTCACAAAAGAGGTGAGTGTGCTTTTGAAAACAATAATGTAGCGTTAGTACGAGAAAAGTTACAGCAAACATGGCAGATAATTTAGCAATGCTTCGAACAAAGTTTGGCTTAACATAAGTACAGTTAGCTAATTTAATTGGTGTTTAAAGACAAACTATAATGCAAGAAGAAAAAAAGAAAACTAAGTTATCTTGGAATTTAGCTTGTTATTGGTATTTATCAAAAATCCTGAAAGGATAAACCTCTTAATATACTTGAGATATATGCAGATGAATTAAATAGTGAATTGAAATTAAAATAAGAATTTTTTTAGAACCCCATAATGTGTCCATCTTAATATATATATTTATATAAGGGACTGGAGGTGACTAGTTGTATATAAGAATGGAGTGTCGTGGAAATAAGGGATTTAGATTACTGAGTATCTATGATCAGAAACCGTCTGCCAAATCTTTAATTGCTTGAAAACAGAAGTAACGGTAACAAGAATGCGATGTGTTTTGTGGATTAGTACAATGACATGAATGATGAACAGAAAGCTGAGTTCTGCAAAGAAGCACTTATACCGGATGGTGTTTCCCTTGAGTTGGAAAATTTCGAAAACTTTTATGTGAAACGTAAAGCATTGTTGGTATCGAAGATTAGGCAGTTGCTTGGCTGATTTACAGTGCATTCTAATTATTTTCGAATGTAACTGCGAAGAATAACAATTAGATTGAAGGAAGCAGGATATGACAATGGATAGCAATGATTTAAAATTTGTACTTGAAGAATGTGAGAAATCTGCAAAAACAGAATATAAGATTGCATTAAAACATGAGAAAAACCTAAATAGAGTTTTGTCTGTTGCAGAAGAAAAGGTTCGCAGTACATTGTTTGACTTTAAAGGTTCTCCTTGCTATTCTCCAGAAGCGACAAATTTGCTCGAAGGTCAGTTGAGAGATATAGAGCAAGATTTTATGAGGCTCTCTTTTGCTTTTAAAGAAGATTTGGAAAATTTACGTGCTAACTTGTCGAAATTATCTATTACACTCTTTGGAAGGACTATGGCTGGGAAATCTACACTTATGGAAATTCTAACGGAAGGTGATGGTCAAACCATAGGTAAAGGGGCTCAAAGAACAACACGAGATGTACGCCAATACACTTGGAAAGGTTTGGAGATTACAGATGTTCCGGGTATAGGTGCATTTGAGGGCGAAGATGATGAACAGATAGCTTTTGAGGCAGCAAAGACGGCTGATTTGATTCTATTTTTAATAACTGATGATGCACCACAAGCATCAGAGGCAGATTGTTTTAGTAGGATTATTAATCTTGGAAAACCAGTTATTTGTATTATGAATGTAAAGGCCTCTATTACCGAAGGAAAAAGTATAAAACTTGCAACAAGAGATATTCAAAAAAAGTTTGACAGAGAGAGACTAGAAATAATTCGTCAGCAGTTTTTGGGTTACGCTGAGCAATTTGGACAAACATGGAATCATATTCCTTTTGTTTATGTCCATCTAAAATCGGCATATTTAGCACAACATACTGCAGATTTAGAACAAGCAAATACTTATTATCAAATGAGTCATATCGACTATTTGAAAAATAGAATAACGGAACAAGTTAGAAAAAAAGGTGAGTTTTTTAGAATAAAAACATTTATTGATATAATATCAAATCCTATGTTGGAATCCATGGAAAGCTTACTGAATCAAAGTCAAGTAAATAGCGCTCAAGGAAGGACAATTTTAGCTAAAAAAAGACAATTAGATACATGGAAAGGGATTTTCTATCGTGACAGTAAATCTCGGATTAGCTCATTGATTGTAAAGATAAAGAGTGACCTTAATGCTGAAATTGCGTCATTTGCAGAGGAACATTTTTCTGATAAAAATGCTGACAAAGCTTGGAATAAAGTGTTGAAGGAACGTAAGATTGAGGCACAATGCCAAGAGTTACTTGAGGAATTTGAGAATAAGGCAAATGATAAGTTGAAGGAAATTTCAAGAGAAATTACAAACGAATTGAAATTCGCAACCACGTTTTCCGGGGATAGAACATTAAAAATGAGTAAGATTTTCGATGGAAAAAAACTATGGGACTGGTCATCTGTTATTGTTGGCGGAGGTTTATCTATAGCAGCGGGTATAGCATATCTCATAGGTGCTGCATCTGCTGGACCCTTAGGTTGGGCCTCATTGGTGGTAACAGGAATAGGGATTCTGGGGTCTTTTCTATTTAAAAGCCGAGACAAAAAAGAGTTTGAAGCTCGAACAAGACTTGAAAAAAATCTGCGAGAAAATGTTTCAAAAATCTGTGTTTCATTACAAACACAGATGGAAGATGATTTAAATTCATTAATATCTGTAAGAATAGAAGGTCTTATGCAGGAGATCGATAAAATCAATTCTGTTATTTTCCGTCTTGCGGATACACAGCGAGAACTCGCGTGGGAATTGAATGAACATTTACTTGAACTGAACAAGCAGATTGTTTCGGAGGCAATAAGGCTGATTGGTGCAGAAGGATTAGAATATCATGTTCAATCGGTGGCAAGAATACCCGGAAATAGCAGTCTGTTTCTGTTAAGAGATGGAACTGTGTTTCCTAAAGAACAGCTAGATAACATCTATAAGATTACGGGCGAAAGAATTAGTTTTGTCTATGATACTGACAGTAAAAGGGTGTTGATCTCAAGAATACTTGGTAAAGAGATAGATAGGAAACTTATTAGTGTTGAAGAAAAAATCGGAGTAGCACACATTCCGATTGAAGTAGTAACACCAAATATAATTAACAAAGTTCGCTTAGCACAGCAATTTTCTAAAGTGCAAATAGTAAAACAGTGAGGTGACTGATATGTTAAAGATTGCAGACTATTCTCAGAGGAGTGAAGATATAAAACAAAAGGCAAAAGGTGTTTTGGCTGAAGCTGGGATGAACCTTAAACTTAGAGATTCGGAATCAAATTCTGTTCGATTAGTGTTTGCGGGGCAATACAGTGCTGGTAAATCATCTATTTTGAAAATGCTTACCAAACGAAATGACATAGCTATAGGAGCAGGTATTACTACTCAACACGCACACAACTATGATTGGAATGGAATTGAAGTTATTGATACTCCCGGAATCCATACGGAACTTCGTCCAGATCATGACGAAATTTCTTATGAGGCCATTGCATCTGCGGATATGCTGGTCTTCGTTGTGACGAATGAGTTGTTTGATTCTTACATTGCAGAACATTTCAGAAAACTTGCTATTGATAAAGACAAGGCTGGAGAGATGATTCTTGTAGTTAACAAGATGGAAAGAGCTGCTGATGGTAACAGTGTCTCTCAACAGAACATTATAAGGGAAGATTTGAGAAAAGTTATTTCTCCATATACACCAGAACAATTGCATTTGTCTTTTCTTGATGCTGAGTCTTATCTTGATAGTGTTGTTGAACGAGATACTGATGCGAAACTTGCAGATGAACTTGTTGAACGTAGTGGATACAATGAGTTTGTTGAAACTCTAAACCGATTTGTTGAAGAAAAAAGTATCACTTCAAAATTGACAACAGAACTGTATGTGATTGACGAGCAACTTGAAAAGGCAATTAAGGAGTTGCAACCGAAGTCAATAGATTCGGATATTGATGCTCTGGAAGAAAGCTATATGCAGCAAAGACATTTGCTGATAGAAACTCGTGGCCGTATGCAACAGGAAGTAAAAGATATATATACATCGGCTGCTTCTAAAATAAGAAATATAGGTTTAGATGCTGCGAATTTACTTGTAGAAGGTTGCAAAAAAGATGATGTTGAAGAGGAGTTAAGACAGTCAATCCGTCAAACAGACGATATCATTGAAAAATGTCAAATAGACGCGATTGAGGTTATAAATGCCCGACTAAATGAGATGGGCCAGACTTTGGAAGTTATAGAAAATTCGGAGTTTTCCAGAACCTTAAAATCTCGTTTGAATGGAAAGTTTAATGGACTTCCTGAAGGAATCAAAAGAATACTTACAAATACAGGTCCCGGTTTTCAAAAAGCTGGGCAGGCCGTGTTGAATAATGTCTATAAAGCTGGTGCTCAAGGCGGACTGAAACTTACTAATTTTTCTGGAAGTACTATTCATCAAATGGTACTGAAAGGTGGCCATGCTATCGGGTACAAATTTAAGCCGTGGCAAGCAATTAAACTCACTAAAGGTATAGCTATTGGGGGACAAGTATTAAGTGTCCTCGGCGTCGGCATTACAGTATTTATGCAGATTAAGACTGATCAGGATAAAGAACAGATTCGTGACGATTTGAAAAATAATAGACAGAATATAAGAAGTCAGTTTAATGTGGCTGCAAATGAGCTTGAAGATTTCGCAAGACAGTATATTAGGGATAGTATAAACACACCATTAGGAAATTCTATTGCAACCATAGATGGAACTATTCAAGAGATTAGAAACACACGTTCTAATCGAAGTCTTGTGTGCAGAAATATGGAAGAATTGCAAAAAGATTGCAAGTTACTAATCCTAGATATTCATTCCAGAGATTTAAAACAAGCTGAGTGATGGCTTTAGGGAATGTGACAAAATCAAAGTGTCACCGCTGGTGACGCGATTATAGCAATATTCAAATGGATACTGGAGGTATATAAAATGGCTCAAAGTGTAGTAGTAAAGAAAGAGGAAAAGGTAAATAAGATTTTTACTGAATTGGGTGCAAATTGTACCCTTGAAGAATTTTCTTGCAAATTTAAAGAGGATTATCCTAATGATTGGGATAGAATTAATAAGGTGTATAAGCAGCATGAAAATCGTGATAAAAAAGGAAAAGGGCATCCTATGCCAGACCCTAATCAATACATGAAAAATATATATAATGTTGGTAAGACGAAATTTGCCAAAAAGTAACGGTAATATTACCAATGACTGAGCAAAGCAAGTGAGTAGACTTGTTTCCACCTGCCGCTCAAAAAGTGGTATAGAAATATTTCCTTGCACAAGAAAGGTTGTTTTGGTGTTTAGACTGACCTATTGTGCCACCTCAGCTAGAATTTGACGAACCGAAATTTGCTTTTTGTAACAACAATGGGATCTCCAGTTTTAAGGTACCATGAAGAGAAGGAAGTCAAAAAAGTTGTTAAAGCTATAAATGAGAGAGAAGCATTTGAAGCTGTTAGAGAGCAACGGGAGCCTGTAATTTTTGAGGATATGTATACTCACGCTTTTTGACATATGTTTTGTAGTCGGTGCTTTGAAAAAGATATGAGCCCGAAAGTTGTATAAGCTTTGGCAGGACACCAACATTTTTTGACCACTATGGATATCTACACTCACGTTACTGACGCAAAATTAACTTAGTGCGACAGCCCCAATTAACTTGAAAGAGAGTTAACTGAGATTTCATATGCAATATCGAAATCATACTAACGTATTTGATATGTATAAAGTGATGGAAACAAACTTATATTTCATAAAACTACTTTAGATTACATATCAGATTCATATGAGTGGTTAGAGAAATTGGAAATATTAGAAGAAGTCGACAATGAGTTATGAGTTAGGAATACGAATGGATAGGAAAGACATTTTTGATATATTAGGAATCTCAACTAGAGAAGATAGTTTTACAAATTTAATAGCGGATGCATTCAATCATATGCAGCATAAAGGATTTAGAGATGCGGTTTGTAATTTTTTATCACATGATGAATTTTGCATTAACAATGTAGAAGATTGTAATATTAGAACCAGATGTGTGTTTAATATTGAAAAGGGGCAAACGACAGCAGACAGAAGTAAAATATTACCGGATATGTTGCTGATATCTAAGAGTCAAAACAAGGTAGTAATTATAGAAAGTAAGATATTTTCAGAAGAAGGATACAAACAAACAGCTGCATATAGTTTAGAGATATTCTTAATTGAGTTAGATGCAATGTTAAATCGTGAATACAATATGCAGGGAACTATTGAAAAAGAATTTTACTATTTGACTTTAATGGGTGATAGTCCTTGTAGTGAAAGGTTTAAAACGTTAAAGTGGACAGATTTAATTATAAATACAACAGAGGGTAAACAGTTTGAGTCACCCTTTGATTTGTTAATGAAGGATTTACTAGAACGTGCCGCGGAATTAAAAAAATTTCTACAAACACCTGTTAGTGGAGCGAAAACATTTAATGATTATTATAGATTACAAGGAAGATGGATTGATAATAGAATAATTGTAAAAAAATATTTTGGAACTATTTTAAAAGAATTAGGTAAAAGATATGGAAATAGCTTGTCTTACAGCATAAATAAATCCGAAGGACGGATACCGCAAATACTTGTTACATTGATGACTCCTAATTGGGTACGTTATAATTTAGATGAATATATTAAAGATACTCCAGCAGGTGATTTTCAATACACACGTAATATTCATATTGAATTTACATGGCAAGTTGGTGCAGAGAATGCTAGCATAATGATTCATTATGAGACGTATCCATATTATTCCCAAGATAAATTGAAAGTAATGTTCCCGCTTATTGAACCGATTTATAAAAAACATCGCAATGAATTTAAAGCAAAAATCAATAGTTTAATAAACGAAAGCAAATATTGGAAGGTGGCTAATACTAGATTAGCATTGGCCAAAATAACTTATAAAAATTTCACAGGTGCTTCTTATTTGGAATTTAGTGAATGGTTTACAAAGGTTATTGACGAGGCATTTGATATAATAAATTTCTGTTTAGCATCCGAATAGGATGGAGCAGCTTGTTAATGGGGGGAATATAGAACTCAATAAGGTAAAATTCTATACGATACTATTATTTGATCGATATAGGGAGCATATAAACCGTTAAGCTATTCTACCAAATCCTAGTTAAAATTTTAAACTCTCCTTTAGAATGGACTGTCGTTTTAATAATTTAAAAATCTAGTAAGATCAAATCCGCTAGGGATGGTGTAAATAGGGCATTATTTCAGCATGGAACACCAAACTGTAACAGAGGTAACTAAACATAAGTCTCAATCCTTCGGGGTTGAGATTTTTTTCTTACAAAATATCGGAACTTGATGGCCACCAAGTTCATTGAGAATCAGTGGTCAGTATTAAGTATAAATCAATACCTACTTACGTAGTGAAAGAATGATTAGATATATATCATAAAATAGTATAGCACTACACATATTTTGGATTGCTTACGATTCTTTTTTTGAGAATTTTGACTTTCAAATGAAACTAATTATAAATTCCAAGTAAAATGGGTGAAAATCAAGTATACAGCCTGAAAATACCCATTCCACTTGGTGTTGTTTTTTCGTTCCATAAATTATCATAGTATTAGGTTAAGAAACAAAAAGCCCAGTACCTTGATAACTACATAGCAACACAGGAGCCTCATGTAAGCAAACGGGAATTAAAACGAAGGGAGCTGAGGGAGGTGTGGAATAAGTTCCACGGAAACGGCCGAAGACATGATCTGTTATCTACCCAGTTAACTATCATGGTCGAATGCAAAAGCTATCTGAAAAGGAGTTAAGCGAAAATGTTCCTGCCTCAAGGATTTATGAGGTTTAAGCGAGAGCAATGAAGGAAAGAGCGAGCCATTCATAAGACAGACGAAATGATTCTCGTCCAAAACTTAGGCCAATAATGATATGCAAAGGTGCTGCGAGTAACAGTTCCTACGGGCAAAGGCGAATTACCGGCAAGCTATAAGTTTATAGCGTGTGCGATATCTTCTAATCAAAGATACTTACTGTGTTCCCAGGCATGTGGGCGAAGAGGAAAGTAGCGGGCGCTACTTTGGTACATGCCATTGCTATTCATATGATATCAAAAAAAGTATTATTAAGGATTCTGAAAAAGATTGATGGAAAGAATGATATAAGACCATGAAACAACCTATTATACGTGGTGAAATCTACTATGCATATTTAAAACGTGGGATAGGATCAGAACAAAGAGGGTATCGACCAGTATTAGTAATTCAAGATAATGTTGAAAATTGATTCAGTCCTACAGTTATCGTTGCATCCCTTATTGGAAAGATAAATGGAAGGAATCTATTTACAACACATTATGTTCTTACTTCTTTGAATCAACTAGAAATGCCATCCATGGTATTAGCAGATCAGGTTTCAAATTGATAGAATAGGTTGATCATATATATTAGAAATATTGGAGTAAGTGAGAGGGAGAAAGTTCATAAGGTATTACAAATAAGCATAGGATTAGCTATTACTTAACTTAGTATATAAATAAGAGGTATATCGTGTAGTGAGCTATATTGGGGAGGAGTGAGTAAAGTGGAAAAGAAAGAAGTGGAAAAAGCATTACTTAATATCGAAGAGTTTTGTACATATCTTGGAATTGGTAAAACAAAAGCAAGGGAGCTCATGAAACATCCAATGAGTACCTTTACCATTAAGATAGGAAATCGTTTCTATGCGAATAAAAAGAAACTAGATCAATGGATTGATCAGAAAACAGGAGTCTACTAAGTTGTCAAGGATATAAATTTGAAAACGATATGTTTGAGAAACGTTGTTGCAATGTTATATAGTCGTCATGTGCTTATGAGCATGGCCGATATGACATTGCATTATTTATGTGTGCAATTAAATCAGGAAGGAGGATTCCATTATGGGAAAAGATTTAAATGGCAAGGAATTAGGAACTGGACTTAGCCAGAAAAAAGACGGAAGATATGTCGCTAGATTTACCAATCGATTTGGGAAACGTCAAGAGATTAAGAGTCGTGATCTAAAAGAAGTAAAGAAATTATTTTGTGAAGCAACGTACGAAGATTCCCAACGCTTAAATCGCGTAGACACCGATATTACTTTAGATCAATGGTTTGTAGTATGGATGGATAGTTATAAAAAGAATACTGTTTGTGATAATACCAAAAGGTTTTACACAGAAGTATATAAAAAAAGAATAGCACCAACATTAGGAAAGAGAAAAATCACAGATATTACACAGCTAAATATCATCCAACTAATCAATAAGTTAAAGTCTCAGGGATATCAGTATGAGAGCCAAAATAAAGTTCGAATTTTGTTACAGGATATGTTTGATAAGGCAATTGTCAATGACTTTTTAATTAAAAATCCTGCCAAAGGAATACGATTGGGAACGCATGTAAAGAATGAGCCACGGGTTCTAACACCAGAGGAGCAAGCAATCTTTTTTGAATGTTCCAAAGGGACGTTCTATGACAACCTATTTGTTGTGGCAGTATCTACGGGACTAAGGCCAGGAGAATTATGTGCATTAACAGTCGAAGATATCGACTTTACCAATGGTCTTATTCATGTTGATAAGACATTAGTGTATCAGAAGTTTGAGGGTGATGAAAAGAAAACCTACCATGTGGATCCTCCGAAGACAAAATCAAGTAAACGGGATGTTCCGATGAATCAGCAGTGCAGACTTGCATTAAAGAAGCAGATGATGCAGCGAAATGTGATCATGGCAAAGAAAGCGGCTAGACCAGTGGAAGGATTGGAGAACTTATTGTTTACAACACAATATGGAACTCCGTTAAATGCAGTTACCTTTGGTGCAGCCGTTAAGGCAATCATTGATAGCATTAATATGACTCGTGATGAACTAGAACAATTTGAACTATTTTCACCCCATTGTTTTCGACACTCCTTTGCAACTAGATGTTTTGAAGCAGGAATCAAGCCTAAGACAGTGCAAGGATACCTTGGACACGCAACCTTGCAGATGACGATGGATTTATATACCCATGTGTTACAAGAACATTCTAAGGAAGAGATGGAGAAGTTAGAGAAAGTACTGGATGATACTTTAGATGTATCGGAAGAGGTGGTGAATCAAAAGTACGAGCAATTTATTAGTAAGAACCAAGTGAAAAAGGTTGTTTATATTGACCAAGTTGCAAGATAAATCTAGGTCAAATTAAAAATGGAGCCAGTTTTGGAGCCAAAATGGAAAATTTGGAGCCAAGAAACTTCTGAAAGTACGATAAATATAGGGCTCCTCACAACTCCAATTTCCCCACATTCCGCTTATTATGT
>JAEWIG010000056.1 GCA_023387295.1 Bacillota bacterium
GCCCTATGACGTCCGGCAACCCCCATATTGGGAAGGTGCCAATTCCTGCAGAATGTTTATCATTCTGAAAGATAAGTCGAGATATATTTTTCTGTGTTTCGATGCCTCTTTCAGATGAAAGAGGCATTTTTTGATGGAAAAATTATGTTTTTGAGAAAAAGAGGGAATGGCCATGATTGAAATTCAAAAACTTACAAAAGAATACAAGACGAAAAGCGGAACGGTTAAAGGGGTAGATAATGTTTCGTTAACTGTTCAAGAAGGAGAAATCTACGGGATTGTTGGCTATTCAGGAGCAGGAAAAAGCTCGCTGCTTCGCTGTATTAACCTGTTAGAGAGGCCAACATCAGGACGAATTAAGGTCAACGGAATTGACCTAACCTCTTTAAAAGGCGGGAAATTACGTTTAGCTATATTAAAAATAGGAATGATCTTTCAACATTTTTATTTAATTAGCCAAAAAACCGTGTTTGAGAATATTGCCTTTTCTTTAAAAGCAGCTAACGTTCCAAAAGACCAAATAAAAGCACGAGTGGAAGAACTTCTTGAAATGGTGGGACTTGCTGACAAAAGAGATGTATTCCCAGCACAGCTTAGCGGTGGACAAAAGCAGCGTGTAGCCATTGCAAGGGCACTTGCTAATAATCCAAGTGTTTTACTATGTGATGAGGCGACATCTGCATTAGACCCAACAACAACAAAGTCAATTTTGAATCTATTGAAAAAAATAAACGAAGAGCTAAACATTACGATCGTTTTGATTACACATGAAATGAATGTCGTAAAGGAAATTTGTAAACGGATGGCGATTATGCAGTCAGGGAAGGTAATTGAAGAAGGAGAAGTATACAATATTTTCGCTAACCCAGAGACAGAACTTACGAAGGAGTTTATCGAAAGTGTGGTTTCCTTTGAAATACCAGAGGTCATTTTGAAAAAATGCGAAGGACCTATTGTAAAGGTGATTTTTAAAGGGGAAGTTGCTGGGGAAGGTGTTATTTCGGATATGCTTCAACAATTCGGTGTAAGGGGCAATTTTCTTCACGGCTCAATCGAATATATTCAAGAAATGCCACTTGGAATCTTTATTATGGAGCTGAAAGGAAAAAGGGAAGAAATTAACACAGCTCTTCGATATATTGAAAGTCGATTAGTGCAGGTGGAGGTGTTGCAAAATGGGCTTTGATGTCAACCATTTTATTGAGCTAATCCCTGATATCAATCAAGCATTTATTCAAACCATATACATGATTTCAATTTCACTTATTGTTGCCATTGTTATAGGTCTGCCAATTGGCATTATTTTATACATTACAGACAAAGGGCTATTTCTAGAAAATCGATTAATTAAAAATAGTTTAGGGTTTATCGTCAATCTAATACGTTCGGTACCATTCATCATTTTGTTAGTTGCTTTATTGCCATTAACAAATAAAATTGTTGGAACACAAATTGGACCAACTGCTGCAAGTGTTTCTCTTTCCGTTGCAGCGATTCCGTTTTTTGCTCGGATTGTTGAATCGGCATTGCGGGAAATTGATAAAGGGGTAATAGAAGCAGCGATAGCCGCAGGAGCCACGCCATGGATGATTATTAAGGATGTTCTGTTACTTGAGGCAAGATCTGGAATCATCTCAGGTATCACCTTAACATTAATTAGTTTAATCGGATTCTCAGCGATGGCTGGAACTGTTGGCGGTGGTGGAATTGGTGATTTAGCTATCCGTTTTGGCTACTATCGATATGACAATACAATCATGATTTCAACCGTATTAATTTTAATAATTTTAGTCCAGTTTATTCAAATTTTTGGTGACTTTATCGCCAAAGTTGTAGATAAAAGATAAAACAGAAAGTAGGAGAAATAAATGAAAAAATGGTTAGCCGTATTAATTTTAACAGTAGTTGTAGGTGCTTTAGCAGCTTGCGGAAGCACTGAAAAGGCAGATGGGGATTCAAAAGAAATTAAATTTGGCGCAACAGCTGGTCCATACAGTGACATGCTGAAAAAAGCAATTATTCCTGAACTAGAGAAAAAAGGCTATAAAGTTGAGATTGTTGAATTTAGCGACTATATCCAACCGAACAAAGCGCTAGCTAATGGCGATATTCAAGCTAATCTTTTCCAGCACTCAATTTATCTAGAAAACTTTGCAAAAGAAAATAAACTAGATTTAACAGCTTTGATTGCTGTCCCAACAGCACCAATGGGAATTTACTCAAATAAATTTAAGTCTCTAGATGAAATTGAGGATGGGGCAACGATTACCATCCCAAATGATCCAACAAATGGTGCACGTGCTTTCAACACACTTCAAGATGAAGGCCTAATTAAAGTGGATGAAAATGCAAATCCACTTACCGTGTCAGAAAAAGATATTGTTGAAAATAAGAAAAACCTAGTATTCCAACCTATCGAAGCCGGTCAGCTTCCTCGTTCGGTTGAAAGTTCTGATTTAGCCGCAGTCCCTGGGAATTTTGCCTTAGCTGCTAAAATGGATTTACTTAGTGCATTAGTTCTTGAAAATATGTTGGACCCATACCGTAATATTGTTGCCGTGAAAACAGAAGATAAAGATTCCCAACTTGCGAAAGATATTCAGGCGGTTATTGAGTCAGAGGAATTTGAAAAAGTAATAGATGAAGAGTTTAAAGGCTTTGGTAAGCCAGAGTGGATGAAGTAGATTTAAGTTTAAGTTTTTTAGATTGAGGAAGAGTGATGAAAGTGAATACAATAAATGTACATGGTGCCCCAAGTGAATATGTTTTAGAACAAGGAATATTAACTAAACTGGAGTCAAAGCTGATCGAACGAGGGCTTAAAAAAGTCCTTACTGTTCATGGGCATAAATCCTGGGAGGCGGCTAAGCCGTTCTTCACAGGATTTGTTGAAATTGAATCGGAAGAATATATGTATAGTGGCGAATGTTCATTAGTAGAAATTGAGGCTATTACAAAGCTCATGAAGGAACAAGAATATGACGGAATTATTGGTGTTGGAGGCGGAAAAGTCCTTGACTTGACTAAATCGGTTAGCCATTTGTCAAATAGGCCATCGATCTTAATTCCAACACTTGCTTCAAATTGTTCACCATGGACTCCTGTCAGTGTGATTTACGATGAATTTGGCACGTTTTCTCGGTTTGATATTTATCCTAGCAGCGCAAGTCTAGTGCTAGTTGAACCAAAGATTTTGCTTGATGCACCCATAAATATGTTCATCGCAGGAATTGCCGATACACTTGCGAAGTGGTATGAAGCAGATGTGCAAATGGCAGGAATAGAAAACAAATCAGTTCCGTTGGAAATATCCTATTATTCAGCTAAACAGTGTAAAACCATCCTTCTACAGCATTCAGAGGGAGCTATAAATGCTGTAAAGACGAGAAGCTTGAATGATGATTTTGTTAAGGTGGTAGAGACCATCATTATGCTAGGTGGAATGGTTGGTGGATTTGGTGATCATTATGGCAGAATTGCTGGAGCACATTCCATACATAATGGACTTACTATAATAGAAGAAACACACCATGCTCTTCATGGAGAAAAAGTAGCATATGGCATTCTTGTTCAATTAGTGCTCGAAGGGAAGATAAAGGAAGTTGAACAATTACTTCCTTTCTATCATAAGCTCGAATTGCCAATATCATTAACTGAGTTAGGTATTACAGCAATCGATGAAAATGTGATTTGGAGGATTGCTGAAAAATCGACTGCTCCAGAGGAGTCCATCCATGTTATGCCAATTGGACAAATGACAGCTAAAAAAGTTAGCGAAGCAATCTTTACTCTGGAGAAAATCGTGACTAATTAACTATGAAAATTTAAATATATATTCATTGCTATTTCTCTAACTGTTATATCATAATAAAAATAAATGTGTAATTGTGATGTTTCTTAAATAGTTTTATTCTATTTATATGCTATAATTATTTTGAAAAAATAACAGTTAGGGGTAATCGCTATGTTGAAAGATCTTTTTATCGGCCTTTCCCAAAACCAATTTCTTAATAGTACTGCGAAGAAGTACGGCTTGAAATTAGGTGCACAAAACGTTGTGGCGGGAACAAATATAGAAGAGACAATTCAAAGTATTAAAGAATTAAATGCCCACGGAATTTCATGTACTGTTGATAATCTAGGAGAGTTCGTTTTTAAAAAAGAAGAGGCGACAGAAGCTAAAGAACAAATCCTCAAAGTAATAGAAGCGATTCATGAACATAAAGTTGATGCTCATATTTCATTAAAGCCTACTCAATTAGGTTTAGATATCGATTACGATTTTTGTTTAGAAAATTTAGAAGAAATTGTGGCTAAAGCGAATAGCTATGATATTTTTGTGAATTTTGATATGGAGGACTATGGCCATTTACAGCCTTCCTTCGACCTTCTAGATACGCTATCAAAGAGTTATGATAATATTGGGACGGTTATTCAGTCATATTTTTATCGAGCTGAAGAAGACGTTCAAAAATACAAAAATTTCCGTCTGCGTTTTGTAAAAGGTGCCTATAAAGAGCCAGAGGAATACGCTTACCAAGATAAAAATGATATCGATGCACATTTAATTAAGTTGATCGAATATCATTTGTTACATGGAAAATTCACTTCCATTGCTACACATGATCATAATATTATTAATCATGTGAAGGAATTTGTGAAGCGTAACGATATTCCAAATGATAAATTTGAATTCCAAATGCTATACGGATTTAGAAAAGATATGCAGCTTCAATTAGCGCGTGAAGGCTATAATTTCTGCACATATGTACCTTTTGGGAAAGATTGGTACGGATACTTTATGCGTCGTCTAGCTGAAAGACCACAAAACTTAAATCTTGTTGTTAAACAAGTATTTAACAAAAAGACAAACACGGTAATTGGTGTAGCAGCGGGAGCATTTGCATTAGGTAGACTATCAAAAAAAATCAAGAAAAAATAATATTTTTAAATAGAGGGGGTAATCCATACTAATAATGGATTACCCTTTTTCTATGTAAAACTAAATCGTCGTCAGTTTCAGTAGAACTTGTCCTTGATTTACGAAGTAATCACCAGCGCAGAGAGATGAAGCTGACGACATTTACATTTTGGGTTAGGTGCAGACGTTCATGATAGTCTTTTGCAAAGATTATTGAAAAGAAAATTCCTTTACATGGTAAAATAAGTTATAAAATACGCTCATGGAATATCTAGTAAATCGGATGGAGGGGTTTCATGGAAACATACATTATGGCTCTTGATCAAGGAACGACAAGTTCAAGAGCAATTCTTTTTAATAAGAAGGGAGAAATTGTTCATATTGCCCAAAAGGAATTTACACAACATTTTCCGAAACCAGGCTGGGTTGAGCATAATGCAAATGAAATTTTCGGATCCGTTCTTGCAGTAATTGCGAGCGTCCTTTCTGAAACAGGTGTTAAGCCAAACCAAATCGAGGGAATTGGAATTACGAATCAACGTGAAACGACCGTTGTTTGGGATAAGGAAACAGGTGTACCAGTTTATCAAGCGATTGTGTGGCAATCAAGACAGACAAATGAAATTTGTGAAGACCTAAAGGCGAAGGGCTATAATGACCTTTTTCGTGAAAAAACAGGATTATTAATTGATTCTTATTTTTCTGGTACGAAGGTCAAATGGATTCTCGATCATGTCGAAGGAGCACGAGAAAAGGCAGAAGAAGGAAAGCTTTTATTCGGAACGATCGATACTTGGCTTATTTGGAAGCTTTCAGGAGGAAAAGCTCATGTAACGGACTATTCTAATGCGTCTCGAACATTAATGTATAACATTTACACTTTAACATGGGACGATGAGCTTCTTGAAATATTAAATATACCCAAGTCGATGCTTCCGGAAGTGAGGCCATCCTCAGAAGTGTATGCGAAGACGACGGATTATCACTTCTTCGGCTATGAGGTCCCCTTAGCAGGTGCGGCTGGTGATCAGCAGGCTGCCTTGTTCGGTCAGGCGTGTTTTGAAAAGGGCATGGCGAAAAACACTTATGGAACAGGCTGTTTTATGTTAATGAACACAGGAGAAAATGCAGTGCGCTCGAACAACGGACTGTTAACGACAATTGCTTGGGGAATAGATGGTGAAATTAAATATGCACTTGAAGGGAGTATTTTTGTAGCTGGTTCTGCAATTCAATGGCTCCGTGATGGGTTAAGAATGTTAAAACAGGCAAAAGATAGTGAGGGATATGCGAGAAAAGTAGACTCAACTGATGGGGTTTATGTTGTTCCAGCGTTTGTTGGATTGGGCACACCTTATTGGGATAGCGATGTGAGAGGAGCCATTTTTGGCTTAACAAGGGGCACATCAAAGGAACATTTTATCCGAGCAACATTAGAATCTCTTGCCTATCAGACAAAAGATGTTTTAGCAGCAATGGAAGCTGATTCAGGTATTGAACTTAAAACATTGCGCGTTGATGGTGGTGTAGTGAACAATAACTTTCTAATGGCTTTTCAAAGCGACATTTTGAATGTGCCAGTCGAAAGACCAATTATTAGTGAAACGACAGCTCTAGGTGCAGCTTATCTTGCTGGTCTTGCAGTTGGTTACTGGAAAAATAAAGAAGAAATTAAAACACAATGGGCAATCGATCATGCTTTCAAGCCAGAAATGAATGAGACAGTACGTACAAAGCTCTATGATGGATGGAAAAAAGCAGTTCAAGCGGCGATGATATTTAAATAGGGTATTCTCCTATGTTTTGAGAAGCATTGATGTGATACAACAAAAACATCTATAGTTATTCATTGACGGATGAAAAAGGGAGAGAGTGCTCATGGATTTTTCAAATAAACATCGAAAGGATATCGTTAAGCAGCTACAGACTGTTCATTATGATCTGTTAATTATTGGTGGAGGAATAACCGGTGCAGGCATTGCCCTCGATGCTACCACTAGGGGGATGAAGACAGCTTTAGTGGAAATGCAGGATTTCGCTGCGGGTACCTCAAGTCGCTCTACGAAGCTTATCCATGGTGGTCTGCGATATTTAAAGCAATTCGAAGTGCAAATGGTTGCCGAGGTTGGGAAGGAAAGAGCGGTTGTCTATGAAAACGGTCCTCATGTTACAACTCCTGAATGGATGCTTCTCCCACTATACAAGGACGGTACCTTTGGAAAAATTAGTACATCAGTCGGACTAAGAGTTTATGATTTTTTAGCAGGAGTTAAAAAGACTGAGCGGAGAAAAATGCTAACAGCTAAAGAAACATTGCAAAAGGAGCCGCTATTAAAAAAGACTGGGTTAATAGGTGGCGGATATTACGTTGAATATCGAACAGATGATGCCAGACTAACGATTGAAGTGATAAAAAAAGCGGTCGAACTCGGAGCAATTGCCTTAAATTATACAAAGGTAGAGGAACTGCAGCATGAAGATGGAAAGCTATCGAGTGTTCGGGTGATGGATCAACTAACAGGTGAAGAATATAGGATTTCAGCCGAAAGGATCATTAATGCTACAGGTCCTTGGGTCGATACAATCCGTGAAAAAGACGGTTCGAAAAAAGAGAAAACCTTAAAGCTGACAAAGGGTGTGCATCTAGTCATTGATGGCTCTCGATTCCCACTGCAGCAGGCAGTCTATTTTGATACATTAGACAAGCGAATGGTTTTTGCCATTCCGAGAGATGGAAAAACATACGTAGGGACAACAGATACTTTTTATCAACTTGATCCGATTCGACCGAAAGTATCTGTAGAGGATCGTGATTATCTAATCTCAGCCATTCAATATATGTTTCCGGATATGAACATAACAAAAGAAGATATTGAATCAAGCTGGGCTGGTCTTAGACCATTAATCACAGAGGAAGGAAAGGCTCCCTCGGAAATCTCCCGTAAGGATGAAATTTGGGAATCGCCATCTGGGCTGATTACCATTGCAGGTGGAAAATTAACTGGCTATCGGAAAATGGCAGAAATGGTCGTAGATTTAGTTACCAGTAAATTAAATGAAGAAAAAAATCTAAACTTTAAAACCTGCCAAACACGACAATTACCTATCTCCGGTGGGGATGTCGGTGGTTCAGAAAAACTTCAAAGCTATATCGATGAGCAGACAAAAATAGGTCAGCGGATGGGGTTAACAGCTGAGGAAGCGAAAGAGTTAGCTGCCTTATATGGTTCAAATGTGCCTCATCTTTTTCAAATGCTCGCAAGGAATACAGTAGCTTTGGAAAAAAGCGGCTTGCCGAAAACACTTTTTGCAAAGCTCCATTATGCTTTAGAAGCAGAAATGGTCGTCACTCCTATTGATTTCTTCTTACGGCGAACAGGAGCAATTCTCTTTGATATCGATCTTGTAAAAACATATAAAGAGCCTGTCATTAATTATATGGAAGATTATTTTCAATGGGATAAAGATACAAAGAACAAACGAGCAAACGAGCTTGAAGATGAACTTGCAATTACATATGAGTAGGATAAGTTTTATTATTCTGTTCCCGAAGCTTGAGCAGTTCCCCATTAACTAAAAACCAATGGGGACTGCTCATTTTTGATTAAATATAAAACGTATAATCTTCTGGCAGTACTCTTTTTAGAAATTGCTGAGTTCTTTCTTCCTTAGGACGAGTAAAAATCTCTGTTGGTGTTCCTTGTTCGACAACAACACCGTTATCCATAAAAATGACCTTATTGGCAACCTCTCTGGCAAAGGACATTTCATGCGTAACGACTAGCATGGTTGTTCCTTCTTTTGCAATATTTTTCATAACGGCTAAAACCTCGCCGACTAATTCAGGGTCTAGTGCAGAGGTTGGTTCATCAAATAGAATAATGTCAGGATTTAATGCAATCGCTCTGGCAATACCGACCCTTTGCTGCTGCCCTCCAGATAGTTCACTAGGATAGGATTGATGCTTTTCCGATAGACCAACTTTATCCAATGCCTTTTTACCAATTTCAATTGCTTCTTTTTTCGGAACTCTTCTGCCAATAATGAGACCTTCCGTGACGTTTTCTAAAGCAGTCTTATTGTTAAATAAGTTATAGTTTTGAAAGACGAAAGCAATCTTCTGACGAATTTGGTATATTTGTTTTTTTGATGCGGATTTGAGGCTGACATGAATGTCTCCAATGCTGGAATGCCCTTCATCAGCCCTTTCTAAAAAGTTAATACAGC
Organism: Bacillota bacterium; assembly: GCA_023387295.1. Taxonomy (GTDB): domain Bacteria; phylum Bacillota; class Bacilli; order Bacillales; family Cytobacillaceae; genus Cytobacillus. The sequence goes on from JAEWIG010000056.1 coordinate 9,149, forward strand.
GTAGCAAGGTAGTCTTACCTGAACCGCTAGGTCCAAGGATAACGACAACATCTCCCTTTTCGATGTGTAAATCGATGCCTTTTAATATTTCATTTTTACCGAAAGATTTCTGGATATTTTTAATCTCTAGCACGATTTTAGCCTCCTGCTCTAAGCTTAAGCACTTGCTGGTTTGTACTTTCTTAACCGTTTTTCATAGAGCTTAAATGCAAATTCTACTAAACTACATAAAATCAAATAGACGAGAAAGATATCGATGTAAGCTTCAACATAATTGTAGCCGACATTGGCTGCGACTTTGGCTCGTAAGGTAATTTCCTTTAATGACATCGCATAGCCTAAAGATGTTGCTTTAATCAGATTGACAGTCGCTGTACAAATATTTGGTAGGGCAACAACTAATACTTGGGGAATAATAATTCGGCGAAATGCTTGAACATTCGTCAAACCGACAGATTGGGCGGCTTCTAGTTGCCCTTTATTGACTGTTGTTAAAGCTGAGCGAAATACCTCAATTAGAATAGCTGTCGTATTAAAGGAGAAGACGATAAAGGCATACCAAATTGGATTTACATCGTAAACATTCATTTGAATATTAAATTTCGTAAAGATAGATGAAAGTAATAATGGGATGCTACTATAAACGATAAAAATTTGGATTATAATGGGTGTTCCCCTTACGAAGGAAACGTAAACTTGTGAAAAACGTTGTAAAACTGGGATTTTATTTATTCTCGTTAAAGCAAGTAAAAATCCTAACGGCAAGGATATGAGTAAAGCGACTATAGTAATAAGTAACGCAATTGGAACCCCTGATAAGGCAACAAAAAATGTATCCACTAAAAATGGATAATTTAATCCTCCCGACACTTTCTCACCTCCTTACGTTGTTTTTAATGCTTGCTTTCCTTTACTGAATACTTTTTCAACCTTCAAGAAAAACTGTTCAATAAGAATAGAAAGGACCCAGTAAATAAGTGCTAATGCCAGAAAAATCTCTAGCGTATGGGCATTATAGTTGCTTGCAATTATTAAATTCGCTTTCCCGACAACATCGATTAATCCGATTGTATAAGCTAATGATCCCTCTTGAAGTAGGGCTAGTAAGCTGTTTCCAAAGTTAGGTAGTGCCACAACGACTGCTTGAGGGAAAATTATTCTTCTATACGCTTGTGCATTACTTAACCCTACACTAACAGCAGCCTCGAATTGCCCCTTATCAATAGATTCGTATGCCGATCGGATGACTTCTGACATAATTGCTGCAAACTGAAGGGTAAAGGTGACAACTACGAAAATGGCGGTATCTAAATCGTTTAAGTTTATTCCGAAGTTTTGACCAATCGCCGGAATTCCGTAATAGACTAAGAAAAGGAGGACAATGGATGGTGTACACCTCATGATGGTTGTGTAGCCATTTGCTATTTTTTTTGCAAGCTTGCTTTTTCCAACCTTTGCAGCTGCTAAGACAAATCCAAGTAGTGTTCCGAACAATACGGATAGACCAGCGACCATAAACGTTACTTTTAAAAAAGGAAGCAGCATGGGAAGTGACTCCCAAATATAGGATGCATCAAAATATTTCTCCATCAGTTTTCACCATCTTCTTATCGGTTCACTGTATTTAGTACTTTGAATAAATCTCTGCCATAGAATTCGACCGTCAATTCATTTGTTTTCTTTTCTTCCTTCAATTGCTTAATCGCTTTATCATAAGCATCTGCAAATTCTTGTTCCTTTTTATTAAAGAGTGGCCATGTTTTGATG
>JAEWIG010000076.1 GCA_023387295.1 Bacillota bacterium
TTATTTAGGTGTTTGTTAAATTTGAAGTAGAAAAAAGAAGGAGGTTTTAAGATGAAAAAAATCCTAGCATATGCAATTTGCTCATTTAGTATTCTCTTCATAGTTAGTGGTTGCTCTGGAGAAAAGCTATCATCTGATGAGAAAGCTGTTAACAGCGGTTCTTTAAATGAAAATTATGTTGGAGATGCAAATATAGTTCTCGAAGAAGAGTATAAGCAAACACCAGAAGAAGCAAAAGCACAAGAAGAGTTAGTGAAGGCTTTAGAAGGAGACTCCTTTACTGGGGGCGGACTTTCTGGTCATTAAAGTAAACAATTTTGCCGAGAGAGGTTGTGAAAGAGAAGATGATGAAACAACAAATGCAGTTTGATAAAGAAGTGGTTGTTCATAAACTGGCGATTTATATGTTCCTGCAAAAATTTTATGATGGACAGTTAAATCACATCACGAAAGCCTCCTGGAAAGAATTAGTTGAAGTGCTTAATCAAGAGATGACGCTATTCTCAAATGAAGAAATAATTAAAGGTTTACAAATCCTCTCACAGTTTACTGATGAGGATATTGAAGACCTAGAATTTGAATATAATCGCTTATTTGTTGGACCTAATCAATTAGTTGTTTCTCCTTACGAATCTACTTATCGAAATACTGAGAGAGTATTAATGCAAAACGAGACAATAGCTGTAAGGAGATTTTACGAAAAGGTTGGTTTAGTCCTTGCAAAGAAAAATATTAATCCCGACGATCACATTGCACTTGAATTAGAGTTTGTTTGCTATTTATTGGAAAACAGCTTGGATGATGAAACATACTATCAGTTTTATCAAGAGTTTTTAGAAGAGCATGTATTTCATTGGATTGAAGCTCATTGTGAGTTGATTCGAGAGAAATCGGAGAACACAGTATTAACAGGTGTTTCGCATATTTTACAAGGATTAATAAAGGAAGAAAAGTTTTTGAAGGAGGTAAATAAAAATGAGTAAATTTTCAAGACGTACTTTTTTGAAAGGCTCAGCTACGATAGGTACCCTTATTGGAATTGGAACAACAACCTCTAGTTTTAACAAAGTTGAAAAAAATACTGCCCATGCAGCTGGAAAGACGAAGCAAGTTTTTAGTAGCTGTCCAAGAAACTGTTATGATACTTGTTCTATCGTTTCTACTGTAGAGGATGGAAGAATTAAATTCATCACAGGGAATAAAAACAACACATATACAAATGGGCGTTTGTGTGTGAAAGGTTTCACATATCCGAACTATGTATATTCGCCTGATCGGATTAAATATCCAATGAAACAAAAGAAACGTGGTTCAGGTAAATGGGAACGCATTTCTTGGGATGAAGCATACGACATGATTGCAAAAAAAATCCTTGAAATTAAAGAAAAGCATGGAACGACGTTACCAATTGCCTTAAACAAATACTCAGGTAACTTCAATGCATTGTCATATGGGGTCGAAGGAATGATGACTAGCTGGGGTCATACAACAAGATGTACAGGAACGCCATGTTGGCCAGCGGGGATCGATTCTCAAACATTTGATTTCGGAACCATTGTAAATTCAGATCCAGAAATGATGGTAAAAGCAAAGTATTTAATCGTATGGGGTGCGAATCCAGCTTGGACTTCTGTACATTCCATGCACATCATTCAAAAGGCAAAAGAAAATGGAACAAAAGTTGTCGTCATTGATCCGATTATGACAGATACAGCGGCAAAGGCTGATGAATATATCCAAATAAAAGCATCAACGGATGGTGCGTTAGCTCTAGGGATGGCTAAATATATTATTGATCATAATCTCCAAGATACTGAGTGGATGAAGGCAAATTCAGTTGGTTATGAGCAGTATATTAGCTATGTGAAAAACAATATTACATTGGAATGGGCTTCTGAAAAAACTGGAATCCCAGTACATGTTATTGAAAGATTAGCTCGTGAATATGCAGCTGCAAAACCAGCTTGTATTTGGATTGGTTATGGAATGCAAAGACATACAAACGGTGGAGCGGCAGTTCGATCCATTGACGCACTCGTTGCATTAGCTGGAAATATCGGTGTAGTTGGTGGAGGTGCGAACTATGCACAATTAGAAAGCTGGGGCTTTAACTATGCTGCTCAGCTTGCAGGAACACTGCCAGAAGATAGTGGGGAAGGTGCGGACCGTACGTTAAATATTAATAACTTCCCTGCACAAGTATTGGCAATTAATAATAACCCAGATGAGATTCCGATCGAGATGTTATGGGTGGCGTGTCGAAATCCAATTGCACAAGATCCAGAAACATCGGTTTCATATAAAGCATTTGATTCAATTGATTTTGTTGTGACAGCAGATTTATGGTTTAACGAAACCGTTAATCAGTCTGACCTAGTTCTTCCGGTATGTTCAATTTTTGAAACGTGGGGACTACATGCTAGCTATTGGCACTACTGGATGAATATTAACCAACCAGCGATTGACCCATTATATGAATCAAAATCTGATGTTGAAATTGCGATGGGTATTTCAAAGAGATTAAATGAATTACAACCTGGATCATGTACGTATCCTACAGACCGTTCTATGGAGGAATGGGTAGGAATGGAAATGTCTGATAAATTTATTAAAATGTTTGGCTTTAATACTTGGAAGGACATTTTGGAAAAGGGAACGGCGAAAGTTCCAGGATATGATGCAGCTTGGGCAGACGGTAAATTTAGAACACCATCTGGTAAATATGAGTTTTTATCAGAAAAATGTGCTTCATTTGGGCATCATGCTCTACCAGTATATGTAGAGGAGAAAGAAGTGCCTAAAGAAACACCAATTCGCTTATTATCACCACACTGGAAGTATGGCTTGCACTCACAATTCCAAAATCTAGAGTGGATGCGCTCTGTAAATAATGAGCCATATATGGAGATTCATCCTAGTCTTGCTGAACAAAAAGGGATTACGGATGGATCAATGGTGAGAGTTTCAAATGATATCGGATTTGTGGAAATTAAAGCTAAATTAACTCGATCTGTACCAAAGGATGCAGTTGTCATTTATGAAGGCTGGTATAAGGATTTAAACTTCAATGTCAATTTCTTAGTTAAGGCGACTCCAGCTGATATGGGTTCATGTGCGACAGGACAACCTGGATTAGCATTCCACGATCAGTTCGTCAATATAGAAAAAATGTAGGGAGGTTTGAAAGATGGCAGAAAAGCAGAAAAGATTAGGTTTCCTAATTAATATGGAACGTTGTGTTGGCTGTAATGCATGTACAATTTCTTGTAAAAGTTTTTATGATTTAGAACCAAGTATAAATCGTCGCTTTGTTCGTCAAACAGATGAAATGTTAACTGGAACAGCGAAGCGCTGCTATATTTCAACAGCGTGTAATCATTGTGATGAGCCTGCTTGTGCGAAAGCTTGTCCAACAGGTGCTTATACAAAGCTTGAAAATGGGATCGTTAAACATAATCAAGAGCGTTGTATTGGTTGTCAAATGTGTGGGACTGCTTGTCCTTACGGTGTCCCTCAGTTCGATCCAGTTAAGAAGAAAATGGACAAATGCAGTATGTGCTATGACCGTTTAGAAGCGGGAGAAGATACAATCTGTGTTTCTTCATGTCCAATGGAAGCTATTTCAATTATTGATTTAAATGAAGTAACGGATTCGGATTATGTGTCAGATGTTAAAGGATTTGTGGATTCTAGCATTACCGGATCATCTACACGATTCATACTACCAAAATCAACTAGTTCAGTTAGGAGTGAATAATCATGGAACATAGCATAACTCTTGTTATTTTTACATTCCTTTCGCAATTAGCTATTGGTGGGTTTGCTTCATTGTTCTTGATTGAAACATATAAACAAAAACTTACGAAAAGAACATCTTTTATTAGTTTAATCACTATTTTAGGTATCTCAGCTGTCGCGGTAATCGTATCCGTTTTCCATCTAGGTCATCCATTACATGCTTATAGAGCATTATTGAACTTTGCTAATTCATGGCTATCAAGGGAAATTGTATTCTTCCCACTCTTCATTTTACTTGTATTGATTTACACTTTTGTCGCTAAAACAAGAAAAATGAAGCAAATAACTGGCTGGCTTGCTGTTGTTTTTGGAGCAATTACCATAACATGTACAGCAATGATTTATACGATTCCAGCTGTTCCTGGTTGGAATAATAATTTAACAATGGCTGCATTCTTTATGACTGCATTGTTACTTGGACCGGTTTTCATTCAATTCCTGCTATCCGTTTTAGAAGGAAAGCTAATGAATTTCTCGCTTTATACAGCGATTGTTTCTGGAATAGCGATTTTATTAAATGGTTTATATATATCAGTTACAAAAGGTGGCTTTGCAGAAGCTGTTGAAACAGCCGTTCTGTTAACATCTAGTCCGTTATTCTGGGTGAAAATAGCGCTATTAGTTGTTGGATTTGGTATTGCTGTTTATGGAATAGTGAAAAAAACGTATTCATCTATTTCAGTTGCGATCATCTTCTTTGGATTTGTCGTAGCAGAGTTTATTGGTAGAATGCTATTCTATTCAACAGGAGTTCATTTGTAAGAAATATTTGAGGAGGGAGTTTTCCGATGTTATTTGATAAGATTAGAAAAATCTCCAATGTTCTTATAAAGAAAATGGATAAAGTTGAAGTTGTACCAAATAAATGTTTGAAAGTTCGGGCTGTAACAAGTAGTTGTTCAGCGTGTTCAGATGTTTGTCCGACAAATTGCATTGAGTTCAAGCTAGATTCTATTGAGTTAAAAGATTCGTGCTTAAACTGTGGACTTTGTACAACTGTCTGTCTTACAAATGCATTGAAATGGAATGCTCCTCCTCTTATTCAATTGTATAATCAAGTGATTCGTTTATCAGAAAATGAAGATCCAGTTTATATTGCTTGCTCTTCCGTAGCAAAAGAAAATCTTAATGCTAATTTAGTTGAAGTACCTTGTTTAGGAATGCTTCCTTCAGCGTTTTGGATCAGTGCGGGGTTAAATACGACGAAAGTGAAGATTATTCATCAATCAAACTGTTGTCATGACTGTCATGTTTCTACAGGTGAAGCATTATGGATGAAGCAGCTAGAAGAAGCGGAGCAATATTTGAGTAGGAAATTTGCTATTTGTTCAAATATTGACGCTGAAAGTGCCCAAAATAGGGAAATAGCAGACCATAGCCGCCGTAAACTCATAACTTCATTGTTCGAAGAGGTTAATGAAATCAACACCATTACGGCTAAAGAAGTATTTGAAGTAGAAAAAACGCTAACTCCATTCGAAAGATTTGATCACTACTATAAGCAACAGAATGAAGTAGAGGAAATAATAGAAGAAGTTAATGAGATCAAAGATAATGCCATAGATAAGGTATTAAATGATACTGTCATTCATTCAGATAAAAATGCATTATTGTTTAAGGAGTTCAAGAAGAATCCTGATTTACAAGAACAAATGACTTTTTTAATTCCTGAGATGAAGGAAAGTTGTACTCGTTGTGGGGCATGTGCATTTCTATGTCCGACAAATGCCATTACAATGGATAATGATGGCATGATTCTGTCTACTAATAAGTGTGTTTCGTGCGGATTGTGTGAGGAAATCTGTTATGAAAAACATATTCAAATGAAACTGAAGAACGGAACTGTTTTTAATGAGAAATTTATGTATCTGTTGAAAGACAAATGATTTTTATTTATGCGTGTATACTAAAAAGGCAAAGTTGGTAAGCGGTTAAACCCAATCACCAACTTTGCCTATTTTTTGTAAAAATCGAATCTGTTACGCATCCATACCTTGAGAGATTTTTAAAGAGATAAGAACATTGACTAAGTCTGTGTAGTCGCTTAGTTGAATATTTAAGATGGATTCAATTTTCTTAAGTCGTTGCCGTAACGTGTTCTGGTGGATGAATAATAGATCGGCTGTTTTAACAATATCTCCACTCTGACTGCAATAAGTAGATAAAGTATGAACATAATCTGTTTCGTTTACTCGATCGTAATTTTCTAATTCACCTAAATAATGCTCAGAGAAATCCACGAGTAAATCGATGTGTATGTATGATAATAGGCGTACATACCCTATGTCTTCATAATGAATAATTCCATTTCTCCCAAGACCATATCCGTACATTTGTAAGGCGATTTTTGCTTCTTGAAAGCTTTTGTAAATATCTACATTAGAAGGGTAAGCCCGGCCAATCCCAATAGTTGTCTTAATGGACGGAAATTGTGCGGATAATTGATTTTGAATATCGTTCAACCAGAGGCCTAAGTCCGTTTTTTCGATCTTACTGACTTCCGATGGAAACAGAATCGCAACAATTCGGTGACTGAGATAAGTAGTGTAAACCTTCATTTTAAGTGAATGATTTGTAGTTAACACTTCTTGAATGTTTAAAAGAGTATCTTTTGTTATTGCCTGATTACTTTCTAAATTGATTGCCAAGACGCAAGCATTAGGTGCAAAATCCATCCCCATTACTTTTCCGATCTCAATTAATCTACTTTCGGTTTCAATATTATTATGGAGAACATCAAACATAAATTCATCAATATATTTTAAATGAACATGACGATTCACTTCAACTTCTTTCCGCCATGCCATGATTGTAGGGGTAATCGTTTGAAATAGTTGAGTTTGGACATTCTCAAGTTGCTCTTTTTTTTCAAATAAAAAATAACCAATTATTTTTTCATCGAGGCCAAGTATTTTATACGAATAGAATGCCAATTTAGCATTACGTACAAGAGCTATTTGAGTAGGGATATTAGATGAGTAGCCTTCTATTATTTCTAAATTTGAAAAGTCCTTTTCCGTAAAGTTGGAGGGAAGTAACTCAATAAATTGCATTTTTTCTGTTAAAAAGAACACATCTTGTCCTAACAATGTCGTTAATCTTTGAATAACGTGCTGAATACTACTTTGGAAAAATAGCTGTAACCAGTATGATGTCATTTCTTTTTGTAAGATGTATAGAAGCTTGTTTTCGTATAAATGAAAAATTTCATTGAATTTCTCGTTTAAATCATGTTCAGTTTGATCCTTTAAAGAGAGTAACGGTTTTTCTAATTTATCGGCTAAATCGATTATGAAAGATTCAACGTAAACATGTCGGTCTGTCAAAATAATGATCCCAGATGTATGTGTATCTGTCATACTTTTTTCAATTAGTTTCATTTGTTCATTAGGATTATTGACAATGAGTAAACTATTATTTTTTGTGGGATTTTCATTAAAAACGATATGCTGAATTTGCTTTTTCCTGCCTGCCCAACCTGCGACTATGTCTCCAAGATAAAAGGGATTACATGTCATTAAGGTTTCATATGTTAGTTGAACCAAAGTTTCACTCCCTTTGATCGGCCCAGAATCGGGTACTGCTCACTTTTTCATATTTATAACGAGTTGTCGGTCTCGTAATGGTTTTCATTCGATAGCCTTTGATGGAAGGTTTATATTCTTGGGGATAATCTTCGTAAATATTCCTAATAGAAATTGCATCAGCAATACAGGATTCAACACAAACCGGCTGCTGTCCTTTTTGTAAGCGACTATGGCACATATCACACTTATCTGCTTTATTCGTTTTAGGATCTATCGTAATGGCTTGAAATGGACATACAGATTCACATTTTCCACAGCCAATACAGTTTTGGCTATTTATTATGACAATTCCATTGCGTAATTTTTGGATACAATTATTTTTGCAGACGGTCATACAAGCAGGTGTTTCACAATGATTACAGGATGTAGAAAAGTGAATATGATCTTGTGAATTTCCAGGATCGATTGTTAGTACTTTCCGCCTTTTTACATCATCTGTTCCGTTTTCATTACTACAAGCAAAAGTGCAGGAACGGCAAACGATACATTTATTGGCATCGATGAAAAAAGCTAACTGTTTCATTGCTGATCCCCTCTTTGTTATACTAATATATGATTTATTTTATATTATTATTCTTCGTAATGAAGTGAAGATTTTTTGAACATGAAAGTATTTAACACAATTAAATAGAGATAAACATAGTAGGGGAGGAATGGTGATTGGATAATAAGTATAAGATTACTCGTCACGTTTGCCCGAGGAACTGTTATAGTAACTGTGCTATGTTGGGATATACAATAAATGGAAAACTAGTAAAGATAAATGGTGATAAAAAGCATGGTTATATAAATGGGAAGCTATGCCCGAAAGGATATAACTATGTATCACATGTGTATCATCCAGAGCGGCTGAAATATCCAATGATTCAAAGTAAAAGGGGAAGTGGTGACTGGAGCCGCATTTCATGGGATGAAGCCATTGAGATCATATGCCAAAAAATATTGGAGCTTTACGATCGTTACAACACGAATTTATCTGTCGCTTTAAATAAGTATTCAGGTAATTTCGGCATTCTTCATAATAGTGTAGAAGGATTTTTTAATAGTCTAGGGCAAACAACGCGGGCAGTTGGTTCTCCATGTTGGTCCTCAGGATTAGATGCATCGATATATGATTTTGGTCATTATAAGAATTCTGATCCGAAACAATTGTCATATGCAGATTCGATTATACTATGGGGAGCAAACCCAGTTTGGACTTCCATTCATTCTGTTCCGTATTTATACGAAGCCAAAAAGAAGGGTGCAACCATCATTACGATTGATCCTGTGTATACGGCAACGGCGAAAAAGTCTGATGTATATGTGCAAATAAAGCCTGGAACAGATGGAGCGTTAGCATTAGCATTAGCAAAATATATATATGAGAATAATAAACATGATCAACAGTTTATCGATGGTTATACCTACGGCTTTGATGTTTTTCTTACCTATATTAAATCCATTGAAATGGGTGATCTATTACAGGAATGTGGACTTAATATAAATATAATCGCGACACTAGCAGAAAATTTTATTAAGGGAAAGAAAACGATTGTTTGGATAGGATTTGGTTTTCAACGAAATGTGAACGGCGGACAAAACATTCGCGCTATTAATGCATTGATGGCAATGACGGGGAATATCGGAAAAAAGGGTTCAGGCGTCATGTATGCGCAAATGGAAAGTTGGGATTTTTCGAATCGAATCACAAAGTATTATAATCACGGATTTACTGAAGAAAACTGTGTTCGTTCGATTTCTTTGAATAAATTTGCTCATGCTTTACAGGAAGAAAAGGATCCCCCAATTAAAATGTTGTGGATTTCTTGTCGTAATTTATTGACTCAAAATCCAGATCGAAAACTGTTAGAAAAAATAATGATGAATTTAGAGTTGATTGTAACAGTCGATCAATTTATGACACCAACTGCTCAGTTTTCGGATATTGCTTTACCTGCTACTACTAATTTTGAAGAATGGGATGTTGTCCCGAGCTATTGGCATCATTGGATAGGGATTAATGAACCTGCTATTGAGCCGTACTATGAGAGTAAAAGTGATTTAGAAATCTCTTGCCTGTTAGCTAAGCGACTAAATGAACTGAGACCTGGTTTTTCTTCGTTTCCATTTGATAAATCAGTAGAGGAATTTATCGATGAGGAATTTACAGACAAACTATATGAAAAGCTAGGTGTTACAAATTGGCGAGAATTATTAGACGGCCCAAAGCTTTTGGATGTTCCTGATATTGCATGGGAGAACAAGCAATTTGAAACACCATCTGGAAAGTTTGAATTTTATTCAGAACGAGCTTTGAAAAATGGGAAGCCTCCAATTGCTCATTATACTTTTTCTGAAAATAAAAAAAGGCAGGATCAGTTTTTATTACTAACGAATCACGGTCAGTTCAATTTGAATTCTCAATTTAATAATTTGGAGTTAGATCAAAAAGAACCGATCGTTTATATTCATCCGATAAGTGCAAAAAAAATAGGATTGAATAACAATTCTTTAGTATCTGTCTATAATGAAACTGGTGAGATTAAACTGAAGTGTGTTTTTTCATACGATATTCATCCTTCTATCCTCTTAATTCAAGCAGATCATAATTTAGTTAATAAACTTACATCCTTCACTCCGACGGATATGGGGGAAGTCTCATCAGGCGGCTTTAAAGGAATGGCTTTTAATAGTATTTATGTCATGATAGAAAAGATTGACCGATAAGTGGATATTAAGAAAATAGTGCCTGTCACCACAGGCACTATTTTTTATAATTTCCCCACATTTACAAACGTATCGTTAAAGGCAACTCCATTCGCACCAGATACCTTTTCTCCCATATCTGTCTCTATGACGGGGATTAAATGATTTACATTTACTTCTAAATTAGGGTGCCACCCCGCGTAAATCATGACAATGTCCTTAGGTACTTTCTGGCTATATACGGCCTTAATCACAATACTAGCGTGATTATTATAAACTTTAACAACTTCCCCATTATAAATCCCTAATTCCTTCGCTGCTTCGGAATTAATGGCAACAAAGGCTTCACCCTCATCTGCTAAATTCAAATAGTGAAATTGTGAATTAAGAGCATATGGATGGTGTGGAGTAATAAGCCAAAAAGGATGTTCCTCTGTTGGTGATTTCCCTTCTACAAAAAGAGGCATTGGTGGCTTGCCATTTTCCTCAGCTTCGGGTGAGTAAAATTGATATTTTCCTGTTTTTGTAGGAAAGTTATTGTCACTCCAAGCGATTTCTGGAATATCGGCTGATACAGTGCCATCTTTTAAATCAGAAATACTTTTAATATGAAAGAGAGCATCTACCTTGTCATTGAATTGTGAATTAAGATAAGCTTCTTCAGATGAATGAATCGGAAAAGAACAAATACCAGGAGAATGATCATTCAACCGTTTCGCTAGTTCTTGCATGATCGTCCACTCACTACGGCATTCGTAATAAGGTGGAATGGCTTTTTCATTTAATGCGACTTCTTTATGCCAGCTACTTAACACAATATCCATTTCCTCAAAATGGGTTGTCGTTGGCAAGACAAGATTGGACATTGCTGCTGTCGGGGTAAAAAACTGTTCAACAGTGACGACGAAAGGAACCTTCTTAAGATGGCTCTGAATTAATTGAGGCTGAGGATCTTGTGTTAATGGATTTCTACATGATATCCACATCATCTCTAGAGGTGGTTGATCATGTAAGGGAAATCCACTTCTAATCCACTTATTCATGTTGACATTACGATTAGGTAATGCTGAATCTCGCGCTTGCCCAAAATGACTCGTAAATACATATGAATCATCTCGGGAAAAGAAAATACCGCCTTCTTTTTTTCCAATATCTCCATGAGCAAAAGCTAAAGCATGAATCGAACGGATATTTTGTCCCCCATTCGTATGTCGCGGTAACCCTAAACCGATTAAATGTGCAATAGATTTAACTTCTTTCATCCAGTTTAATAATAATTTTGTTGCTTCTTCAGGTATATCGCATATCCTCATATATTCTTGAGTATCGATTTTCTTAATTTGTTCGATAAATTCTTTAAAGCCAAAAGAATGCTCTTCTAAATATTGTTGATCTAATTTATTGGAATCATATAATCCTTTAAGCAAAAGATTAGCTAATGCTCCATCAGTACTTGGTCGAAGTTGAATATATAAATCTGCAAGTTCTGCTGTTTGTGAATATATCGGATCTATTACTACTACTCTTCCACCATTTCTCTTGGCTTCAAGAATATATGGAATAAGTTGAACGTTCGTCGCCGCAGGATTTGCTCCCCAAATGATAATTAACTTTGCTTTAGTTAGTTGAGAGGAAGAGGACATCTTTAGAGCACCCATATCATATTGAGTGGCTTCCCTACTCGTTGAAGAACATGGTTTGCCAACAATTCTCGTTGTCTGGCCAAGGCTAGAAAAAAAATCCTCAGTTACAAGATGGTGAACTCCTAGATTACCAGTATATTTATATAGAGCTAATGGAAGGAAATGACCATGCTGCTTATGTATGCTTGTCATCTTATCAATTATTAATTCAAAGGCCAGCTCCCAGGTAATCCGTTTAAACTTACCTGACCCTTTCTCTTCTTGATAATAAGGGAATTTTAACCGATTAGGGTGATAATTTCTTTCTATATAGGCATAACCTTTGGAACATAATTTTCCTTTTATATAGGGATGACTACTATCTCCTTTTAAATCAATAAGTTGGTTATTTTCTACAGTAGAGATCATTGTACACGAGCTAGGGCAGTTTCTGGGACATGCATGTCTGTATGTTTTTGTAGTTGGATTACTCATGTAATTTGCCTCCTTATGTTTGATAAAAAGTTCACGATATCGTCGCTCAAGTAGACAAATAATGACTTACTCACATTCTATAATAGTTATAGATGAATAATTCTTCAAGGAAGTAAACGAAATGAAAGAAGGAATCATTCTATGACTTATCAACTAATGTTTTTCCTTGATCTTAATAAATGTATAAATTGTAAAAGCTGTGAAATGGCCTGCAATGATTATTACAAACTTCATGGTACACATCGGAGAGAAGTAGTAACGTATGAAACGAAAATGTCTGGAGAAACTGTTCATGTATCGATGTCTTGCAATCATTGCAAGAATCCGGTTTGTATTCTTGTTTGCCCAGAGAACAATTATCAAAAACGACAAGATGGAATTGTCGTACATAACGCAACTAATTGTAAGTCTTGCAAAAGATGTGTTGAGGCATGTCCTTTTCATGCGCCAAAAATAAATCCTACCACAAATAGAGTAGATAAGTGTAACTTTTGTGTAGAACGAATTGTCGAAGGCCTAGAGCCTATATGCGTAGAAAAGTGTGTGACAGGAGCTCTTAGGATGGTAAAGGTAAATAAAAATAATGTTAAATCTTATCCTCTTAATCAAGATATACCACTTATCAGATATACGAATCCTTCTATTTACATCACAGATAAAAAACAGGTGCAGACTTATTTACGGTAAGGAGGATTTTCTTATATGAACAATTCATTACAGGATGTATTATTCAATATTCCATTATCTCAATTAACGTTTTTCAATTCATTACCGAAGGAGCCGGTCTATTATGAAGCAACGATGGATTGCGTTCCTCAGAAATGGCTTGAAAGACCAACCTTAATTATTCTCGAAGTTTTAGAAGAATGGAATAAGCTCAATAATAAGGAGATCATGATTCGCTTAATTCAAGACCCAAATCTTGTTGGATTGGTTGTATGCACATCTACCGTAGTACATATTCAAGAAGAGATATATGATCTTTTTCAACAATGTAATTTACCAATCATTCAAGTTCATGATCCTTCACGAAAACAAGTATTTCAGCAAATGAATGAATTTTTTTGCAACTACAGCCAAATGAATATTGAACTAAAGGGTTTAAAAGAAAAGGGATTCAATAGTGTTGTTAGGGAACTATCAAAAGCACTAGATTCACCATTTGTATATTTAGATCAGAATGATCAAATACTTTGGCAAACTGGGAAAAAGGAAGATTTGCAAGCAGTCAATCGTTGGCTAAATATTCATTATAAAAAAAATGAGGATGGATATTATTCAACAATAAAGACGGAGATTGAGAGTCCATTCCAAGAAAATCGAATCCAATTATCTGAGTCAAAAAACCATACATTAGTAACGAGAACTTTTTTATTCACATGGCAAAAAAAAATGATTGATAAATTAGTAGGATTAACGACACTTTTATTCCAAACGGAAGAAACCTTCCAAGAGCAACAGACCATGTTTAAAGAGCATTTTGTTTATGACCTTTTTTATCATAAGTTCGAGTCAAAAAGTGTGATGATAAAACAAGGTAAGACCTGGGGTTGGAACTTGGAAAAGCCTCATCATTTACTCATATTGAATATTGAAGTGAATGAAGAATCGATCTCAGTGATAAATTGGTTAGAGGATATAGCTCTTTACTTAGAAGCAGAAGTCTCCACTTTGGAGGAAAGAATCATTGTTTTACCTTTTCAAGATCAAATTATCATCTTAGTTGAAGATGCAGAAGAGCGGCTAAATAGTGAGAGAAGAAATTTCATTAATAAAGTAGTAAACCAAATAGAAAAATCACTTTCTAGTAAATGGTCTAATCTTCAATATACATTAGGTATTGGGAAATGGTATCAAGATACAGTTAATTTAAACAAGAGCTATCAAGAAGCGAAATTAGCTTTACAATTTGGTAAAGAGTGGTTTGGAAATGGTAGAAGTGTATTCTATATTAATGATTTAGGAATCCTTCGTTTACTCATGCATATTCACAATGAACTTCTTTTTGATTTTAGCCAAGAGTACTTGTCGGAGTTAATTGCAGAAGATCAAAAAAATGGCACAGAGTATATAAAAATATTACAAGTTTATATTCAGTATCAGGGAAGAATCAATGAGGTTGCTGATGCCTTATACATTCATCCAAATACATTACGTAATCGGTTGAAAAGAATAGAAGACATTACGGGATTGCAACTACAGGAAGCAAACGATTTAATTAATTTAACCCTTGCTGTAAGGATTTACTCCTTTTTAAATTCATAAGATTATATTCTGATTAAGAGGCTGGGACATAACTAGCTTCAAATAGTGAGAAAGGTTAATTTGAGTACGCTCAAATTAACCTTTCTCTATTTTTGCGTGAAAATTTTTCTATTACCTTAGTTGTTGGCAGTGAATTTTCTTAAATTCACTGCCATTAACGCGAAGCCCATTTCGTTTTCCACTTTCGATTTTCCTC
>JAEWIG010000156.1 GCA_023387295.1 Bacillota bacterium
TGGAGGATAACAGGAAAGCGTACATGGGTCATAATGGGACTATATATCATCTTTTATTTAATCATTAGTAGCATTAGTGCGGCAGTTGAGTTTGCCTTTGGTCTGTTTTTGGGTAACAGCGTTCTGTTAGCGATTATTGTTAATATTACAACCCTACTTACGTCAATGCTTTTTACAATTGGCTATGCGGTCATCTATCTTGATTTGAAAACAAGACATGATGGAGACGATCTGAAAGAGATGATAGAAGAATTTAAAACCTATTAAAGTTAGGTGAAAATAATATGCAGGATGCAAATAATGCTAGAGAAAAACTGCTGGAAATTTTAAATGACAAAGAATATCAAGTTTATTACAACGAATCAAAAAGTATTCTTACGATTTGGTGGGAGAAAGCAAAGGGATGGCTTGCAGAACAATTGGGAAAATTAGTTCCTTCCTTGGAATCAGCCGAAAGTGCTGCTGCCCCAATTTTAATTATCATCATGATCGCTGTCATCCTATTGTTAGGAGTTGTAACGTATATTCTTATTCGTAATAGTAGACGTAGGCGAACATTTCGTGATCATAAACCATTACAATCTTTAAGAGAGTTGAATTGGACCTATCAGAAACATTTATCTGAGGCTAGTAGACTTGAAGCATTAGAAGAATTTTCACAGTCTACGCGTCATTTATTTCTAGCACTACTTCTTTATTTTCATGAAAATGAGTGGCTAGAAGCAAGAGTTTGGAAAACAAATTGGGAGTATTATGATGAGCTTGAGAAAGAGAATAAACAATGGGCAGACCAATTTTATTCTCTTGCTTCAATATTTGATGGGGTTACTTATGGAGAAAAACAGGTTCAAAGGCAAGAATATTTGCGATTTCGGTCTGATGTTATGATGTTACTTAATGGCGATCAAAAAATGTTAAAAGAAATTTAAGGAGGAGAGCTCATTCTTGGATATACAAAATTCGAAAAGGCGAGTATGGATATGGCTAACAGTTCTTCTCCTTCTTTTTATCTTTATTAGTTATTTTTTTCTCTCACAAGCGCCAAAGCAATATCCAAATTATGTTTCGGAATCACCTTCTCCAACTGGAATCAAAGCATTTTATACATATCTGCACCAAGAAAAAGTAGCAAATCGTTGGTCAAATTCCCCACAGCACTTAAAGAATATGGGAGAAGCCAAGACATTAATCATCGTAGAGCCTTTCTTTACTCCAAACGAAACGGAAATGAAGGCATATATTGAATTTATAGAGGCTGGAAATACGGTTATTTTACTTCAAAAGAATCCTAGAGGGATGTTTGATATACAAATAGAAATGACTGGATCAGATAGGCCAACTTATCGTGTGACAGATCAAACTGGAAATGATTATCGTGCAGCTGTTATGTCTCCTATTAGACTTCAAGCAAGTAATGACACTGAATTATTATTGCAAGACACTGAAGGCATCATTGCACTAAATAGGACTATTGGTAGTGGACAGTTGATCGTTTCCATTACTCCCGAATGGGTCATTAACAGTAAAATTACAAACGATGACAATCTATCTCTTATTCTTACATTTTTAAATGAAAGCGATTCTCAATCGTTTTTAATCGATGAATTTATTCATCATGGACAAAATGCACCGACTGCTTTGACTCTTTATCCAGAATGGTTTTTATTAATGCTCCTTCAAGGATGTATTTTCATAATTATATTTCTTTGGAATAGAGGAAAGCGTTTCGGCGCAGTTATTACTCCGAGAGAGGATTCAGTTAGATTTAGTGATGAGGGATTAAATGCACTTGCTTCCTGGTACATAAGAGGTCAGAATTATCGAGAATCATTGGACATACAGGCTGATTATATTAAACAACTTATGCAGGAACGCTTTGGAACGGCATTAAGTATGAATTGGACTGATAGGGCAAATCAACTTGAACGGAAGTTAACGGGAAATTCTGCTTCAGAAGTGAAATCACTAATAAATGAATTACAAATTGTCTTAGACAAGGAAAAAATACATAAACAAGAATATTTACTATGGTCGAAACGACTTACTCGATTAAAGAAAGAGGTGGAGGAAGGGTGAGATCACATTTGACATCCTTACTAGAAACATATGAAAAGCGAATTTTAGGTCAAAGTACAAATCTCCGGCTTCTTTTATCAGCCATTCTCGCTGGAGGGCATGTTTTAATTGAAGGAGTTCCTGGGACTGGGAAAACACAGATGGTCCGGACGCTTGCAAATCTTCTCGGGGGAGATTTTAACCGGATTCAATTTACGCCAGATTTGTTGCCAAGTGATATTACAGGAAGCACCATATACAACATGAAAGAAGGAGTTTTCCAAACTTTAAAAGGACCAGTCTTTTCGAACATCCTTTTAGCAGATGAAATCAACCGAACACCAGCAAAAACGCAGGCAGCTCTTCTAGAAGCTATGGAAGAAAAGCAAGTAACGATTCAAGGTGAAACCTATTCTTTACCTGAAGTGTTCTTTGTTGTAGCAACGCAAAATCCGCTTGAGTTTGAAGGAACATATTCCTTACCAGAAGCACAGCAGGACCGCTTTTTATTTAAGCTTCAAGTTGATTTTCCACCGTTTGCTGAGGAGAAAAGTATCCTAAAAAACGTTATTGAGAATAGCTTTGAGTCAACACAGCTTTCATCCTTAATACATATGGAACAATTTCTCCTAATAAGGAAAGAGATTGAACGTGTGACGGTTACAGATCAAGTTCTAGACTATATTCTGCAAATTGTAAGGAAAACACGAGAATCAGAAATGATTCGCTTCGGTGCAAGTACCAGAGCAGGAATTTCGATTGGTAAGGCTAGTCAAGCGTGGGCCTATCTAATGGGGCGTGACTATGTTACACCCGATGATATAAAAATGGTAGCAAAACCAGCTTTACGTCATCGAATTCAACTATCTCCACATGTCGAATTGGAGGGTATGGCTGTTGACCAAATCATTGAAGAGCTTGTGGGCTCGATTTCTGTTCCAAGATAGAGGGATATTGCCTTCAAAAAGATTATTAATTTTATTTGCTATTGTATCAATCTGTTTGGTAGTACTTGCATATCAAGGAATGTCATTGGAATATGCATTGATAGCGAATCTTATTTTACTATTGTTAAGTCTATTAGATTTATTATTTTCTCCTCGAAGAAATGAACTGAGTTTTATTCGAAAGATGCCTGATGAAATGGAGAGAGGAATTGTTTACTCCGTAAACATTGAAGTGAATAATTCCTCACGTCATTCCTTTTTTTATAAAATAATCGATGGCATTCCACCATCCTTTCAAACTTCTTTTCCTCTGACCGGAATGATTTCTAATCTCTCGATGGTTCAGTTGACTTATGAGATAAATGCAAATGTAAGAGGGAAATATGAGGTTAAAAAGCTATATGTACGTTATTCTAGTTTGCTGCGATTATGGGAAAAGCAGCTGACTGTTGAATTAGGTAACGATGTAAAGGTCATTCCTGATTTAACAGAGACGAGGAATTATTTAGAAAATGCCCAAAGCTTTTTATTATATGAGGGTGATAAAATTAGAAAGCAACGAAGCGGAGTTGGAGAATTTGCCAAGATTAGAAGCTATGTAGTTGGGGATGACCCGCGAAAAATAAATTGGCGACAAACAGCTAAGCTTCAGCAATTAATGACAAATGAATATGAGCCTGAGCATGGAAAATATGTAACCATCTTAATTGATTGTGGCAGAATGATGGGAGCTGAGCTTAAGAAAGGCAATCGATTAGAAAAAGTACTCGAAGCAGCGATCACGGTCATAGCTGCTGCATTAAAAAAAGGGGATCATGTTTCAGTCCTTGCTTTTTCAAAGGAAGTAAAGGTTTTTGTCCCACCTGCAAAAGGGATGTCCCATTTACAGACTATTCTTCAAGCCATTTATCATCTTGAGGTCGATGCTGTTGAGTCTAACTATGGTGCTGTTCTTTCTTATTTAGAGACGATGCAGAAGAAACGAAGCCTTCTATTGTTATTTAGCGATATTGGGACTTTTTTGCATGAGGAAAGTGGACTATTGTATTTAAAGCGACTAAGACAACGGCATCTTTTTCTAATGATTGGAATTGAAGATGATACACTATTAAAGAGAATCAACGAAGAAACTGCTCATGTGCAAAATTCAATGCTAAAGAGTATTGCTATGCAACAAATGATCTTTAAAAAAAGGGAACGAAAAAAGTGGGAAAAGCAAGGCCTCCAAATGATAGAGGCCCGTGAGGAAAAATTAGCGACAGCAGCTGTTTCTTACTATATTGATATTATGAACCGAAATATACTTTAGTTTGTTTTCTTGATAAAAGTAGCTTTCCTATCAAAACATAGAGAACTAAAGCGATAACGGTTAAAAAGGCAACAATGTATTTAGCTTCTAATGTAATAGAAGCCGGTGTTATAAAGCCTTCGATCAACCCAGCAATAACAAATAAGGGGATTGTCCCAAGCAGTAGCTGAACGGAACGTTTTGCTTGCTGTTTTAATTGATATCCCCTTGAAAAATTTCCTGGAACGAAGAGCTTGAAACCCATTAATAACCCTGCTCCACCGGCAATAAATATGGCCGTCAGTTCAATCATTCCATGAGGAACAATGTATGCCCAGAAATCATACGATTTTCCATAATGCCAAAACAATGCAGCTAGAGCTCCAACAATCATTCCATTATAGATTAATAGATAGACAGTTAATAAGCCAAAGGTGACGCCACCTGCAAAGGCGAGTATGGCCACTTGAATGTTGTTTGTCATAATGCTCGCAGACATTAGGGAGGAATGAACCGCTCCATCACTATTTCCTAGTTGCTCTGGGTCTACAGCCTGTGCGATGTTAGCTGGCAAAATGGAATAAAGATGTAGGGGGTCATTGGCAACTGAGATGAAGCTCCCTACAGATCCAAGGACAAAAAGGACCATCGCAACGAGGACAAACCTCCACTGTTCTAAAAATAACTCAATAAATTTCGTGCTGAAAAAATAACGAATTTGTTGAAAACTTGTTACTTGGTCTTTATATAAAACATTATGTGATTTGGAAACGAGTTCGTTTAAATATTGGGTTACCTCTTCTTTCGGAAAAAACGTTTGGCTATAGGACAGATGCTGGGCTACCTTTTGATACAGCCGATAAAACTGGTTTATATTCTCACCAGTGATTGCTTTTTTCCTCTTATGTAATATCGAAACAAATTGCTCAAGCTGATTCCATTCGTCACGATGTTGCTTAACAAACTGCTTTATGTTCACATTAAACACCCTTTAATTTTTTGACATGAACGAATATGAGGAATTTATCATCTATCCTAATTATAGTAATAATGTGGAAAAATAGAAACAGCTTTTGACCGATTAACAAGGAAATGAGTGAGTTCTGTTGGATCAAGACAAAATTGGAATAAAAACCCCTGAATATGTTTCACTTCAGTTTCAGCTTGCTGGTTTAGGAAGTAGAACAGCAGCATTTATTATCGATCAATGCATTTTAACTTTATTAAACATTGCTGTGTTAATCGTCGTTTTTGTTATTTTAGCAGGAGGTCATAATACATTTGTATTTTTCGCAACAGAAGTGGAGTCGATAACTTTTGCGATAACCATTATCGCCTTATTTCTCATTAATTGGGGTTATTTTTTTGCTTATGAGTATTTTTCTGGTGGAAAAACGATTGGAAAGAAAATCATTGGTATTCGTGTCATTCAGGAAAACGGACATAGCATTACGTTGCTAAGCAGTTTTATCCGAAATTTCCTACGTATCATCGATATGCTACCTGCAAATTATTTTTTAGGCATGATTATGGTTTATTTTCATTCGAAGCATAAAAGGCTTGGCGATCTTGTTGCAGGTACGATTGTCGTTCATGAACGACATGTGAAAAAGAAAAAAAAGCTAACGCCACTTGAAAAAGAAATCGAAGAAAGAGGGATTTCTAAAGCAAATGCTGTCTTTGAAGAATCAACCTTAAATTCTATTGGGGCAAAAGAATGGAAGTTAATCCAAACATATTGCAACCGTATCAGCCAATTGCCAGTGGCTGAAAGAAACCACTTAACAAAGGAAGTAGCAGATATTATTTTTCCTAAAATCGGAGTGCAAATTGAGAATAAAGCTCCTTCAGAATTAGAAGATTTACTGTTGGTGTTATATATAGCACTAAAAAATGAATGGGAGTTTGAAATGTAAAAAAAATTTTAAAAAATAACTTGAAAGATTCAGAAAATTCTAGTAAGGTTAATTTAACTTCTTCGCCCTATCTGCCTTACAGCAGAAGGTAGGGAAGAATCCACTATGGTTATTAAATAATACTATTTGACTGATAAGATTCCACAGCCTTCCATTGCAGGATGGTTTTAATGGATCGTGTAGCCAGTCCTTACCACGTTATGTGATAGGGCTGGCTTTTGTTGTTTTTTAGCGGTTTAAAATCAATTTTGCAAAGGAGGGATTAAATGAAAGCTGCTTTAGAAGGGGTGAAAATTCTAGATTTATCACGGGTGCTTGCAGGTCCATACTGTACGATGATTTTAGCAGATCTTGGAGCGGATGTAATCAAAGTGGAAGCCCCAGGCGGAAGCGATGAGACAAGGGAATGGGGGCCGCCATTTAAGAACAGTGTAAGCGCTTATTATTTATGTGCAAATCGCAATAAACGAAGTATAACTGTGAATCTAAAAACCGCAGAAGGTAGGGACATTATTCGGGAGTTAGCTGAAGAAGCCGATGTACTTATCCATAATTTTAAGACGGGTTCAATGGAGAAATGGGAGCTTGATTATCAAGCGCTTCAAACGATCAACCCCCAATTAGTATATTGCTCTATTACAGGTTTTGGAGAAACAGGCCCATTTAAGCAATTGCCTGGATACGATTATATTATTCAAGGTATGAGTGGGTTAATGAGTATTACAGGTAGTGAAGAAAGTGGTCCCATGAAAATGGGTGTGGCCATGGTGGACATACTTGCAGGGTTATATTCTGTCATTTCGATAGAAGCTGCTTTATTGCAAAGAGAAAAGTCAGGTGTAGGACAAAAAATAGATATTTCTCTCTTGGACGCAGCGGTTAGCTCTCTAGCGAATGTAGCTAGTAATTATTTAATGTCAGGGAATGTGCCACAAAGATTAGGGAATCATCATCCGAATATTGTTCCTTATTCTACTTTTAGAGCACTAGATGGAGAAATGATTATTGCTGTAGGAAACGATAGACAGTTTGCTTCTTTATGTAACATTATGGGCATTCCTTCAATAGCAGTTGATGAAAACTATCGCACCAATCAGGCTAGGGTTCGAAATAGGACTGAGCTAACAAGAATATTAGAGGAACAGCTTAAGACAAAAACGGTTGAGGAATGGGTGCATTTGTTTTCTGAGAATAACATTCCTTGTGGTCCTATTCACACGATGGAACAAGTATTTTCTCACCCACAAATAATCGCTCGCGACATGGTCGTTCAGACGAATCATCCAGAGGCAGGTGAAGTCCAACTTGTGGGCTCACCAATCAAAATGTCGAAGTCAAAGGTAGAAATAAAGCGTCATCCACCTATGCCTGGGGAGCATACGGATGAAGTTCTCCAACAGGCAGGCTATACACAGGAAGAAATCTTAATGATGAAAAATAAAAACATTATATAGAGAAGAGGGTTTTAGATGAACTTTGAATTTTCCGAGGAACAAGTAATGTTAAGAAAAATGGTTAGAAGCTTTGCAGATAAAGAAATTATTCCTCATATACAAAAATGGGATGATGAAGGGCATTTTGATCCAAATATATTAAATCGCCTAGGGGAATTAAACTTAATGGGAGTTTGTATTCCTGAAGAATACGGTGGAAGTGGGATGGATTATAACTCGCTTGCCATCGTTTGCGAGGAGCTAGAAAGGGGAGATACAGCATTTCGAACAGCTGTTTCCGTGCATACGGGATTAAACAGCCTAACGTTATTACAATGGGCAACTGAGGAGCAAAAGCAGAAATACCTTGTTCCACAGGCAAAAGGAGAAAAAATTGGAGCGTTTGGATTAACAGAGCCTGGTGCAGGATCAGATGTTGCCGCTCTCGCTACCACTGCAGTGAAAGATGGGGATGATTACATTTTAAATGGATCGAAAACATGGATTTCATTATGTGATCTTGCTGATCACTTCCTTGTTTTTGCTTATACAGATAAAACAAAGGCTCATCACGGTATATCAGCATTTATCATCGAGCGGACTATGCCGGGTTTCTCATCTAAAGCCATTAAAGGGAAGTTAGGAATTCGTTCCGGGAACACGGGAGAATTATTTTTTGACCAAGTAAGAGTTCCAAAAGAAAATCTGCTTGGAAAAGAAGGGGAAGGCTTTAAAATCGCGATGTCTGCTCTTGATAATGGTCGATTTACAGTTGCTGCCGGAGCGGTAGGTCTAATAATGGCAAGCCTTGAGGAAAGTGTGAACTATTGTCATGAACGAAAAACATTTGGCAAGGAAATAGGAAAACACCAGCTTGTTCAACAAATGATTGCTAACATGGAGGCTGGTTTACAGATGAGCCGTTTGTTAGTTTACCGTGCTGGGGAGTTAAAAAATCAAGGGAAACGCAATACGAGAGAAACGTCTCTTGCTAAATGGCAAGCTTGTGATTTTGCCAATAAAGCTGCCGATGACGCTGTGCAAATTCACGGTGCTTACGGCTATTCTAATGAATATCCAGTCGAGCGTTTCTTACGGAATTCGAAAGCTCCTGTTATTTATGAAGGGACGCGAGAAATCCATACCATTATGCAAGCAGAATATGTGCTGGGATATCGTGAGGATAAGCCATTAAGTCATCCACTTCCGGCATGGCCGTTTGAGGAAAACAAAAATATGGTAAATAGTTAATTTTAATATTATGTTCCTTCACTTGCTCTTTTAGAAGTGAGGGAACAAGCTCTTAGGGATGGGAGTACAGAGAACTTGGATGGAGGGGATTTAATGGCAAAAAAAGATGAGTTTTCACGAGTATTATCGCGTTCGGATGTTATTGTTCTAGCTTTTGGAGCAATGATAGGTTGGGGATGGGTCGTCTTATCAGGTGATTGGATATTAAAAGCTGGTTCATTAGGCTCAATGATTGCGTTCTTAATTGGTGGAATCATGGTTACATTTGTCGGATTAGTTTATTCTGAACTCACTACAGCTTTGCCGAAAACTGGAGGAGCTCATCATTTCGCTCAAGCAGCATTAGGGAAAAAAGCTGCATTCATCGTGTCTTGGTCAATATTACTTGGTTATATTTCTGTTGTTGCCTTTGAAGCGGTCGCATTACCGACCGTTATTGAATACATATTTCCGAATTACCAAGTTGGATATATGTGGACGATTGCAGGCTGGGATGTCTATTTTTCCTGGGTAGCTGTAGGGATGATTGGGTCTATCCTTGTAACCTGGATCAATTGGATTGGGGTAAAACAAGCTGCAACACTCCAATTAATATTAACGCTTTTATTAGCGATAGTCGGTCTAAGTTTAATTTTTGGCTCTGCAGTTACTGGTGAAGTGAAAAATTTGTCGCCTCTTTTTACTGGAGGAATGGCTGGAGTTATGTTAGTAATGATAATGACACCATTTATGTTTGTTGGCTTTGACGTCATTCCACAAATGGCAGAGGAAATGAATATCCCGAAAAAGACGGTAGGAAGAATCCTGTTATTATCCGTCGCATTAGCGGTTTTTTGGTATATTTTCATCATATTAGGCGTGTCATTGTCGTTAAATGATGGACAGCTTCAAGTAGCAAGCTTGCCAACTGCTGATGCAATGGGTGCTGTTTTTGGATCCGCGTTCTTCTCGAAAATATTAATCCTTGGTGGAATTGCTGGAATTTTAACAAGCTGGAACGCCTTTATTATTGGTGGAAGCCGTGTCATGTATGCAATGGCACAAGATGGTATGCTGCCAAAGTGGTTTGGTAAACTCCATCCAAAATATAAAACTCCAGGTAATGCTATTTTTATCATTGGATTCCTAGCTACCTTAAGTCCTCTCCTTGGTCGTCCAGCATTAGTTTGGCTTGTTGATGCTGGTGGACTATCCATTGTAATCGCATACTTTATCGTGTCTGTCTCATTTATCGTACTCCGCAAAACACAACCAGAATTAGAAAGACCATTTCGTGCTGGAAAAAGCAATATAGTGGGTATTTTAGCTACTATATTAAGCATTGGGTTTATCATATTGTACATGCCAGGTATGCCAGCATCCCTTATTTGGCCATATGAATGGATAATATTTGGTGTTTGGTGGATATTCGGATTGTTCTTCTTCGTTCAGATTCCAAACATAAAAGAAATAAAAACAAGTGCTGCAACTGAACAAAGTTTCAAGGAGTGATATATATAATAAATACCGAAAAAATTAATTGAATATTCGGAAGTTAATTTTCTTTACGGGTACATATATTACCTGAATGCTCATCTTTTGCCATGGTCAAAAATATTGAAAGTATTTTAACAAAATTTTCAAGGAGGAATATTCATGTTAACGAAGCAAATTGAAAAAGGAATATTTATTAATGGAGAATGGAGTAATGCAGAAGATGGTTCGACAATTACTGTTACGAATCCAGCAACTTTAGAGGTATTATCTGAAGTTTCCTATGGTGGTGAACTTGAGACTAGAAAAGCAATTTCTGCAGCAAAAGATGCATTTTCGTTATGGTCTCAAAAAACGGCTAGAGAGCGTGCAACGATTCTATATAAAGCATATGAAAAAATGCTTGAAAAGAAAGAGGAACTAGCACATATTCTAACATCTGAACAGGGGAAACCATTATCAGAGGCGAGGACTGAAATTGAAGCAGCAGCTAGTTATTTATTATGGAATGCCGAAGAAGGAAATCGAATATATGGAGAAGTGATTCCTTCATCTAGATCGGATAAGCGCCTTCTTTTGATTCCTCAACCAATAGGAGTTATTGCCGCAATTACTCCTTGGAATTTCCCAGCTTCGATGGTGACAAGAAAACTAGCACCTGCTTTAGCGGCAGGCTGTACAGTGATCCTAAAGCCTGCGTCTCAAACTCCACTAACAGCGATTGCAATTGTGAAAATACTAGAGGAAGTAGGACTACCAAAAGGAGTATTAAATCTCGTCACTGGTCATGCAAGAAAGATTGCAGACGTATTAACGAATGATCCTTATGTCCGTTTAATTACATTTACCGGATCTACTGAAGTGGGTAGAGAATTAATGGAGAAAAGTGCAAAGCAAATAAAAAAGCTTAGCTTGGAACTCGGTGGGCATGCTCCAATTGTCGTGATGGATGATGCTAACATAGAATTGGCTGTAAATTTAACACTCGCTAGTAAATTTAGAAATGCGGGGCAAACATGTATTTGTACTAACCGAGTTTATGTACAAAAGAGTATTGGTGATCAATTTGTTGAAAGACTTGTTAATAAAGTAAAGGAAATGACTGTAGGAAATGGGATAGATGAACAAACGACAATGGGGCCATTAATCGATAAAAACGCACTTGAAAAAGTGATAGAGCATGTAAAGGACGCTGAATCGAAAGGAGCTACCATTGCAGAAGGCGGAGAAGAATGGAATGGCAAGTTAGGTGGAAATTTCTATCAACCTACCGTCCTTACGAATGTAACCAATGATATGAAGGTCATGACGGAGGAAACATTTGGCCCAGTTTTACCAATTCAATTTTTCGAAAATGATGAAGATGTCATTGAAGAAGCCAATCATCTTCAATATGGGTTAGCCGCTTATGTAATGACAGAAAATACGAATCGCGCCTTTAAAATGATGGAAGCACTCGAGTATGGGATTATTGGAATAAATGACGTATTTCCTGGAACAGCTGAAGCTCCATTTGGAGGAATGAAAGAATCGGGTTTTGGTAAAGAGGGTGGGAAGGAAGGAATCCTTGAGTTTGTTGAAATGAAATATGTATCCATAGGAATTACTCAATAGATTTTATTTTACTATCTATCATTCTACTGGGCATTCTTTTGAGTGCCCTTTATTTCTGTGTGAAAATAAAATCGTCGTCAGTTTCATTGAACAAGCCTCGATGTTAACGAAGTAATCGTAAGCGCAGTGAGATGAAGCTGACGACATTTACATAACAAGGTTGATAAATTTAAACCATAGAATTTAATGTTTCGTATTGTTTATATAGATCCTTTAATGCGGCTATTAGAGCATTGTTAGCTTTCCCTAAATAGCCTTCCTTTAATTGTTGGAGAGGCTTATCAATTCCATTTCTTAAACTGTGGCCCTTTAAGAGGGTGGAAATATAATCTCTGCCGTGCTCAGTAGCCAAAGTACAAGAAGCATGTACAATGACCCCATAATATTTATCAATTTCAGCAGTAATTGTTAAGGTTTCAAAAACATTTCTTGCAGCCATTCCAGATGGTAACTTAGCATGACCGGCAATAAAGATTGTATTCATCTCATCTCTCCTAATAATATTATATATATTTAGAATAATACAAATAACATTTATTGTTAATCTTTTATTTTTATTATATGAAAATATAAAATAACCATAAATTGAAGATGAAAAATGAAAACAAGTAAATAATTGTCGGATTTTTCTTTACTTTAAAGGAATAAAGGAGTTAAAATGATATAATATCATTATGAATAATGCTACAATTATTAACAATGACAATGTTCAGTTAAATTTTATTAACCTACTAAATATGGAGGGATTTATCGTGGAGAATCTAAGAAGTAATATGATAAAAAAAGGATTTGATAGGGCACCGCATAGAAGCTTGCTTCGAGCGGCAGGCGTTAAAGAAGAAGACTTCGATAAGCCTTTCATCGCAGTTGTAAACTCGTATATTGATATTGTTCCAGGACATATTCATTTACAAGAATTCGGAAAAATTGTGAAGGATGCGATTCGTGAAGCTGGTGGAGTGCCATTTGAAATGAATACAATTGGTGTTGATGATGGAATTGCGATGGGGCATATTGGAATGAGGTACTCCTTGCCAAGCCGTGAAATCATTGCAGATTCAGTTGAAACAGTGGTCGCTGCCCATTGGTTTGATGGAATGGTCTGTATTCCAAACTGTGACAAAATTACGCCAGGCATGATGATGGCAGCAATGCGCTTAAATATCCCAACGATTTTTGTGAGTGGGGGACCAATGAAAGCTGGAGTAACAAGTGATGGTCGAAAAATCTCCTTATCGTCTGTGTTTGAAGGAGTAGGAGCTCATCAAGCAGGGAAACTAGATGACGAAGGGTTGTTAGAGCTTGAACAATTTGGTTGTCCGACATGCGGCTCATGCTCAGGAATGTTTACGGCAAATTCAATGAACTGTCTATGTGAGGCACTAGGTCTATCTTTGCCAGGAAACGGGACGATTCTAGCAGTTGCTCCTGAAAGGAAAGAATTTGTTAAAAAATCAGCCAAGCAGCTAATGTACCTAATTAAAGAAGATATTAAACCTAGAGATATCGTTACAGAAAAAGCTATTGATAATGCATTTGCGCTTGATATGGCACTTGGTGGTTCAACGAATACGGTACTACATACTCTTGCTCTTGCTAATGAAGCAGGAATTGAATATCCTATCCAAAGAATAAATGAAGTTGCAGAACGAGTACCTCATCTCTCGAAATTAGCACCGGCGTCTGATCATCATATAGAAGATTTACATGAAGCTGGTGGAGTAACGGCCGCGTTGTATGAGCTATCGAAAAAAGAGGGTGCTCTTCATCTTGATACTTTAACGGTGACTGGGAAAACATTAGGAGAAAATATTGCGGGTTGCGACGTCAAAAACCATGAGGTTATTCGTCCGATTGACAATCCTTATTCTGAAAAGGGAGGACTAGCCGTTTTATTCGGTAATTTAGCTCCGGATGGTGCCATCATAAAAACGGGTGGAGTTCAGGATGGCATCACTCGTCATGAAGGTCCTGCGATTGTGTTTGAATCGCAAGAAGAAGCATTAGAAGGTATTTCAAAAGGCGAGGTGAAAGCAGGACACGTCGTTATCATTCGCTATGAAGGCCCTAAAGGTGGTCCTGGAATGCCAGAAATGCTTGCGCCAACCTCTCAAATTGTAGGAATGGGACTTGGACCAAAGGTAGCGCTAGTCACAGATGGTCGTTTCTCAGGTGCTTCTCGAGGTCTTTCAATTGGACACGCTTCTCCAGAGGCTGCTGAAGGTGGACCGCTCGCATTTGTAGAGAACGGTGACCATGTTGTCATTGATATTGAGAACCGAACAATGGATGTTCAAGTACCTGAAGATGTATGGGAAGAACGCAAAGCAAACTGGAAGGGCTTTGAACCGAAAGTGAAAACAGGATACTTAGCACGCTATTCGAAATTAGTGACATCTGCTAGTACCGGTGGAATAATGAAAATTTAATACTTTGATATTTAAGATCAGTTGAAGTTCACTTCACTGGTCTTTTTTATTTGCAAATTTCATAATTTCATAATCAGAGAGGTTAAAGTAAAAGAAAGTCAAGGGGGTGCTTAAAAATAGGAATTATCGGAAAAAGTATCATAAGAAAGGAAGCACTTGATAAAGTTACTGGAAAAGCAAAGTATACAGATGATTTTAAAATGATTGGAATGTTACATGCAAGAATGGTCATCAGTCCATATGCTCATGCAAAAATTCAACAGATTGATGATTCGGAAGCTAGAAATATTCCTGGTATAAGGGCCATTGTATTTGGTGATAATCTCCCACTTACCGGGGAAGACTTACGCGATCGTCCACCGATTGCATTTGAGCGTGTTCGCTATCATGGTGAAGTCGTTGCATTAGTTGTTGCAGATTCACCGATGATCGCAAAACGAGGAGCAGATGCAATAAAGGTAAAATATGAACTTCTTCCCGTTGTCAATTCACCGTCTGAGGCTTTAACTGAACCAGTAATATTAGTTCATGAACAGTTAGGGAGCTATGAAAAATCTCCATATGTTTATCCAGAGCCTGGGACGAATATCGCAAATCGAACCAAAATTCGAAAGGGAAATTTAGCTGAAGGTTTTGATAAAAGCGCCGTTATAGTTGAAGAAACATTTTCACTTCGCCCATCTGATCACGCTGCTATGGAGACGAGATGTTCGTTTGCTGAAATTCATGCAGATGGCACGGTCGAAATTACGACATCCTCTCAAGCTCCTTTTAGGATTAAGGGGTTAATAAGCGACTATTTCGGAATCGCTCTTGGCAAAATTATTGTTCATACACCTTTAGTTGGAGGAGCGTATGGTGGAAAGGCTTCGATGCAATTAGAAATTTTAGCTTATATAGCCTCTAAAGCCGTGAATGGTAGACTGGTGAAAATTTCAAACTCAAGAGAAGAAGATATGATTACCTCTCCTGGCCATATTGGTCTAGAAGCAAAGATAAAGCTGGGTGCAACAAGGGACGGGTACTTATCAGTAGCTGAAATCCTCTATTTATTTGATAGTGGTGCGTATTCAGATAAAGCTATTGATCTAAGTAGGGCAGGAGCAGTTGATTGCACGGGACCTTATCATATCGACAATGTTTGGTGTGACTCACTATGTGTATATACAAATCATCCATATCCTGCGCCATACCGTGGTTTTAGCCATGCAGAAGTATTGTTTGCTTTTGAACGAACAATGGATGTTCTGGCAAATAAACTTGAAATTGATCCCCTAGAGTTCCGGATGAAAAACGCCATTCTCCCTGGTCACACGACTCCAACTCAGGTTTTATTAAATTCTAGTAATGTTGGAAACTTACCGAGGTGTATCAATCGATTAAAAGAATTAATGAACTGGAATGAAGGACAAATGATTCAGATAAATGATCATAAAGTAAGATCCAAAGGGATTTGTTGTATTTGGAAAACATCGACTATTGATACAAATGCAAGCTCAGGTGTGATCTTAAGTTTTAATGCTGATGGGAGTATCAATTTAATATCTGGTGTGATTGAAATTGGTACAGGGACAAAAACGATATTAGCGCAAATGTTAGCGGAAAAATTGCAAATGGATATTAATGATATTCATGTGCAATTTAATGTAAACACACAAAGTACTCCTGAGCATTGGAAAACAGTAGCGAGTAGAGGAACTTTTATGGCAGGAAGAGCAATATTACAAGCTGCTGATGATGTCATAAAACAGCTAAAGAAGATTGCATCTATCATCCTACTAGCTTCAGTAGAAGATTTAGAAGTTTCAAAAGGGAAGGTTTTTATTAAAGATGATCCGAGAGTGCATGTTGATATTAAAGAAATTGCATATGGGTATACGTATCCGAACGGAGTCACGATTGGGGGACAAATTATCGGGAAGGGAACCTATACGTTAAGACATATGACTCATTTGGATAAAGAAACAGGTCGGGGTCGTCCAGGTCCTGAATGGACGGTAGGAGCGCAGGGGGTAGAAATAGAAATAGATACGCGAGATTTTACTTATAAACTACTAAAAGCAGTCTCTGTGATTGATATAGGAAGAATCTTAAATCAAAAGGCTGCTATCGGTCAGGTGATGGGTGCAATGAGTATGGGAATAGCATTTGCTGGACGGGAGACTTTTTATTTTGACGCATTAGGTAGGGTACTGAATCCACAATTGAGAACATATCGACCGTTAAGATATGGTGAGCACCCAATATACGAGGTCGATTTCATCGAAACACCTCAAGTAGATGCGCCCTATGGAGCTAGAGGAGTAGGAGAACACGGTTTACTGGGAATGCCTGCAGCGTTAGGAAATAGCTTATCAGCAGCCTTATCAGCTAATGTAAACCAATTGCCGTTGCTTCCAGAATTATTATGGAAGATTAAGAATGGGGGAGAGTTCGGTGATTTCATCTGAACTTGAATATTATAAACCAAGTCGTATCAATGAGGCCGTTGAAATTTTTAATTCATTAAAAAACAATGATAAACAGCCTATGTATTACGCTGGTGGTACTGAAATTATTACTCTTGCAAGAATGAACTTAATTCAAACAACAGCCATAATTGATATTAAAGGAATAAGAGAATGTCAGACGTTCGATATTATTGGAAACGATTTAATTACTGGTTCTACTGTACCACTAACTTTCATTGAGGAAAAAAATCTTTTTCCTCTTCTAACGAAAACATCTAGTGAAATAGCTGACCGTACAGCAAGAAACAAAATTACGGTAGGAGGAAATCTTTGTGGACAAATTTTTTACCGTGAGGCTATCCTTCCTTTTTTATTGACTGATAGTCTCGTAACGATCGCTGATATGAATGGACAGAGAACGATATCCATACACTCCCTTTTTAATCAAAAGCTTCAGCTAGAGAAAGGGGAATTGCTGATCCAATTACTGACTGAGAAAGCGTATCTTCATCTCCCATTTAGGAGTATAAAAAAGAGACAACAATGGAAAACTGGATATCCTTTATTAACTGTTGCATCCATTAAGAAAGACAACCAGTTGAGATTTGCATTCAGTGGACTCTGTCCATTTCCATTTCGCTCATCTCAAATTGAGCAGGAATTAAACAATAAGGCACTACCTTTTCATGAAAGGATAAACAATGCGATTAAACATATTCCAAATCCAATCCTAGATGACATTGAGGGTTCAAGCGAGTATCGATTATTCGTTTTTCGCAATACCGTTATGGAGATATTAATGGAAATGGAGGGGGGGATAAGTGCAGCTGTCACAAAACAGTAAATTAACTATTTCATTGGAAATTAACGGTGAAATGTACTCGGTAGACATAAAACCTTCTTATACTTTACTCGATGTTTTAAGGAATCAACTTTCCTTAACAGGAGCAAAACCAGGCTGCCGAAATGGCGACTGTGGAGCTTGTACTGTAATCATTAATGAAATTCCTTATAAATCATGTATTTACCTTGCGGTGGAAGCAGTTAGGACAAAAATCACGACAATAGAAGGAATTTTCAATACCCCTATTCAAAACGCATTTGTTGAACATTTTGCTTTCCAGTGTGGATACTGTACACCGGGATTTATTATGAATATATATGCTTTATTGCAAAAACATCAACACCCAACAGAAACGATTATTAAAGAATGGTTATCTTCAAATATATGTAGGTGTACGAGTTATCAAGAAATAGAAAATGCGGTTAAATCAGTTTTAACAGTAAGAAGTAATAAATAGGGAGCTTTGTAAAAAAGGTCTCCCTATTTGATTATTTATTGTTCTTCAGTATCTCCTTCTTTCGGTCTTGTGAAGAAGAAAATGAAGAAAGCAAGGGAAGCAGCAGTTAGAAAGACACCACCTTTAGGTAATTTGATTGTAGGTAAATTATTTAATGTCATTTTTATCCTCCTTTAAAAAAATATTTATATTGGATCATCCATGGAGTTTTCTACTACATAGTTATGAATATGTTGATAATTATGTTCCAAAATTGGAAGAGTCGGTTCAACTACAGGGTTACCAAAAATCGGACCAGTAAAATCTATCGAAAATCTACTATGTGTAATAACTGTACTAACCAGCCGCAGTTCATCAATTATTAAAAGAACAGCAATGATTACATCAATTACGTCAATCAATACGTTTGTTGCATGATCTCCAAATTTGCTTTCCAATCTACTTTCACCTGTAATCGGTCCACCGAAAGAAACACTAAATCC
This sequence comes from Bacillota bacterium, assembly GCA_023387295.1. Taxonomy (GTDB): domain Bacteria; phylum Bacillota; class Bacilli; order Bacillales; family Cytobacillaceae; genus Cytobacillus. The sequence continues at coordinate 18,640 of JAEWIG010000156.1, forward strand.
TCCTGAAGTTACAAAAACGCCAACAATCGTTAATTGTCCTGTTAATATTAAAAAAGCAGCTAAAAGATTAATATCCCTTTGAAGAGTGGCGATGAAGCAAATGTCTTTTTCTATATTTGTGTCGTATGCCATAATCATCACATCCTCTTAACAAACAGCTTATATCGCGACAAAATGAATTGACTAATACGACATGCTCGTTTTTCTTGGGTAAGTAATTTGAAATAAGCCATTGTGTTGATATATATGCAATAAATGTAGTTCAGTCGGTTCGGGAAGAGGAATGAGTCGTTCAAATGTACCGTAATATCGCTCTTTTTTCACCGCCATTTCGTTTGGAAATAACAGTGGAAAGGAGCCTTTAACAAGTAAATACGTATCGGAATTAAGCGCAATGTTTACATCATTGTTATCAATCCCAGGCAATTCAAGTATGATGCAAATATGAGTCTCGTTTTGATAAATATCATACTTTGGAAGCAAATGTTTTTTTTGGCTGTTAAAAAATTGCTCCGGTGTTTGAGAGGCAACAGTTTTTGTCCAAAAGTCGTTTTGTTGATATTCTCCTGTGATTTCCAGCCACCTTTTTATTTTTTCAATATCCATAAAGCTCCTCCAATGCAAAAAATAATATAAACTTAGTTACTAAATTTGATTAGAGATAGGCAATGAAGGATTTGCAATTTGGTCTTGGTCACTCACATCGGGATCGATTGCAGCTATATTCATTTGCGAAGCAGCAGGAGAGAAATCTCCCATAGTAAAATTTGCTCCAAAGATTTTGAAATTGGAGGTGTGACTATTGTGTACGGTCGGTCCAATATCAACATTTCCATTTTGGTTAATTCCATTAACTTTTATATTGAAAATATTAATTTGAAAAGGCATTAAAAGCACCTCCAATATTTAATCAGATCCCATTTAACGGTACGGATAAAGGGATGCCAGTCGTTGTTGCATCTGTGTTGCCAAGCTCTGTTTGATCTATTCCATCTGGATCTATAAATACATTTTCCATTAACGCTTCAGTTGGAGCGGTGTCACCATAGGAGGAATTGATTCCTTGAGATTTATGGTTCGATGTATGACTGTTATGGGTGGCATCCCCAATAGTGACGGAACCGTTACCAGAAATACTGTTAATTTTCATATAATACAAATTAACAATCGTTTGCATGCCTTTTCACCCTCAAATTGTCTTTGCAGTACTATATGCAAACAAACGCCCATACGTTCACTACGGCAAATAACTAAAATTTCCTTTGTTGTTTAATATTTTCGTAGATTAATGTGATAAACTAAATGGAAAGAAACTATCCAAAAGAGAGGTTTACGATGATTAAAGCTATTTTTTTCGATTTAGATGATACGTTGTTATGGGATCAAAAAAGTGTAAAGGAAGCTTTTGTTTCAACATGTAACTATGCTGGGGAAAAATATGGAGTCGACTCTGAACTGTTAGAGGAAGCCGTTCGGAAGTCTGCAAGAAATCTTTATTCATCTTATGACACTTTCGCATTTACACAAATGATTGGAATCAATCCTTTTGAAGGTCTGTGGGGAAATTTTATAGACGATCAAGATGATTTTCGAAAAATGAAGGAAATCGTGCCTGTTTATCGCCGAGATGCTTGGACTTTAGGATTAAAGGAAATGGGAATTGACGATCCGAATTTTGGAACCGAACTGGCAGAATATTTTCCTAAGCAACGTAGGGAAAATCAGTTTGTTTATGAAGAAACGTATGAAGTATTAGATAGATTGAAGGAACAATATAGGCTTCTTCTATTAACAAATGGTTCGCCGGATCTACAAAATACGAAGCTAACGATAACACCTGAGCTCGTACCTTACTTTGAGAAAATCGTAATTTCCGGTGATTTCGGTAAAGGGAAGCCAGACTCTACTATATTTGAGTTTGCATTAAAGCAGATGGCACTAGATAAAGATGAAGTAATTATGGTTGGAGACAATCTGTTAACTGATATTCTTGGTGCAAATCGAACAGGTATTAAATCAGTTTGGATTAATCGACATGAAAAAGTGAAAAATGAGGTAAAGCCAACTTATGAAATAACTCATTTAGCTGAGCTTTTCCCTATATTAGAACAGTTAAATAAATAAATAAATAAATAAATAAGCGCCAAGTTTTTCATGAAAAACATGAAAAACTTGGCGTTTTATTAAATTTCTTATCTTTTTTTCTTTTTAGTATCCTTTAGTATTTGTGGAGTTTGTTTAACGACCTCAAATAATACTTGGACATGAACTACTTTGTCATCTATTTTTTTAACACTTAGCACTGTTCCTTTTCGTCCTTTAATTCTTATCTGTTCATCTACATATGGTATTTCGCTTCTTAGTTGACTTAAAACAACTGTATTTTTTTCTAGAAAATGAACAACAACCATTATAAAGTTCCCCCTTATAAATTTAACATTATCAACTCTTAAGAGAATCAATATTTATTAAATAGAATATTAGGGAGGTAAAGATTTTAGAACAGATTCAAGTCTAGTAATTTTTTTACAACTAAATCGACAGCTGATAAGAGGTGTAAAATGGCACAAGAACATTCAAAATTAACAACTTCATCATTAGTGATGAAAATAGATTGTTATTATTATAATTTATAGATCGTACGTTCTATACGTATGATATAATAGAGTAGCAGTAGAATATGGTATCTCAAGGGTGGTCGGCACATCCCCAAATGAAAGGGGGTGGTGCTGTGACAGTATTTGAATCGTTAATGTTTGCGTGTGCTTTTGCAAGCTTAATCATTGCTGTTCTGTCATTTAACCAAAAAAAATAACCCACCCTTGAGCTGACAGGCAAAAGATGGGTTATCCCGCTTATGGCTGATCCCCCTTGAAGGGAACCGACTATTGCGTCGACCGTTTGGTGTTACCAGTACCAGCGGTCTTTTTTATTTTCTGAATGATTATATAGTTATTATACATAATATAAATCAAAAAGTGAATAGACAGTTTCGCAGCTATTTCGAACAGAATGGATGATGTACCATTGTAACCTCTAATATATCGATATGATTTCAATGTAGTTGTTATAGAATCGGCGAAAGCAATCGCGAAATGGATTCTTTAAAGCGGACATAATAAGGACGATTGTTATATTCCATGAGTGTTAATCGATGACATAGTTTGATATCATCTGTAAATGATTGAGCCAACTGCTTGGACACTTCGCAGTTATAAATAAAGGCGTTTACTTCAAAGTTCAAACGGAAGCTTCGTACGTCAATATTCGCTGTGCCGACGGATGAAACTTCATCATCAATGACAATCATTTTAGCGTGAATAAAGCCATTCTCATAAATATACACTTTCGCACCTGTTTTTAATAATTCTCCTATGTTAGAAAGTGTAGCCCAATATACAAACATATGGTCAGGTTTGTTAGGAATCATGATTTTTACATCTTTTCCTGTTAAACATGCTGTTCGAAGGGCATCTAATAAACTGGCATCTGGAATGAAGTAAGGTGTTTGAATCAATATAGATTTCTTCGCAGACATAATTAATTTAATATAGCCAAGTTTGATTTGTTCCCATTCTGAATCTGGACCACTCGTAACGATCTGTATAGCTACATCGCCCTCGACTTTTCTAGGTGGGAATAGTGAAGGAGCATACACAATATCTTGACGGTCAGATGCTTGATTCCAATCTAGTATAAAACGAATTTGCATCGCATAAACAGCGTTTCCTGTAATGCGTAAATGTGTATCTCGCCAATAGCCAAACTTAGGATTATACCCTAAATATTCATCGCCTACATTAAATCCACCTACATAACCAACATTTCCATCAATTATCACAAGCTTTCGGTGATTTCGATAATTTAAGCGGAAATTAATAAGATGGAACTTAGATGGAAAAAACACTTCAACTTCGCCACCAGCTGATTTTAACTCTGCAAAGGCTGACTTCTTGAGTCCACGTGAACCTAACTCATCATAAAGAACACGAACTTTTACACCTTCTTGGGCTTTTTTAGTTAGCTCAGAGATGACTTTTTTGCCTAAGTGATCGTTTTTGATAATGTAATATTGCATATGGATAAAGTGTTTAGCCGATCGAATATCTTGAATAAGATTGTCGAATTTTTCTTTGCCATCTGTAAAAATCGTTACGTCATTATTTTCAGATAGTAGGGCACCGTTATTCGTTAAATGCATGTATATTAAATCGAAATGTTGCTTTACAGATTCGTTTCGAAAAGAATAAATCTTTTCTTTTAATTCCGTTTCTTGCTCATGAATCATTTGTTTTAAGCCAATTTTCTTTTGATCATCCCATTGGAATAATTTTTCTCGCTTTAAATTTTGACCGAACGTTAAATAGAGGACGAAGCCAACAATAGGAATAAAAAAAAGGATAAGAATCCAACCCCAAGTGGAGGAAATATCTCTTCTTTCTCGAAATATAATGACAATAGCAAGTAAAATGTTTAATACTAAAATAACATTAAGGGTAATACTCAGTATATGATTCATATGTAAAAGGACCTCTCATAAAAATTCGTATTTAATTATTATAATATGTAAGTTCTTCTTATTGTAGTAATTATATTGTTATAACTATTTTGGGGAATAAGTTAAATAATTCAGGAAATATTTAAAGGCTCACATGCATAATTTCTGCATTATTTTCTTGTATATTTTATTCGAGAAGATAATGAGGAGGATTATTATGAGAAGATACACCTTTTTTCTTATGCTACTAGTGTTGATGGTTAGTCTTGCCGCATGTTCATCTAAAGAAAAAGAAGGAACTAATGCAGCAAATGAAGAGACAAGTACGAACAAAGAAACTGAAGATACCGAAAACGAGTCTAACGTGTTTAGCACGAAAAATGTAACAAGAGTTGATACGAATAACTTAGTTGATGCAGCTGTAAAAATTTCGAAAACAATATGGCCAGCAACTCAAGAAGATAATAAGCCTGGCACCGTTATACTTGCACCTGCAGATCAATGGCAAGTTTCACTTGCTTCAACCGATTTAATTCACCACCCTAATAATGGTCCTGTTTTATTTTATGAAGGTGAAGATATATCAGAGAAAACATTAAATGAATTAAAGCGTTTAGCACCATTAGGAAATATAGAAGGAACCGAGGTAATGGTAGTCGGGAATGCAGGACAACAAATTTTTGACTTGTTAAAGGATTATTCAGTGGATGTAATCGAAGGAGAGGGCTCAGCAGAATTTGCGAAAAAGGTAGACCAAAAATATGCTGAAGTAGCTGGTGAATTACCACAAAGCGTTATTATCGTTTCCTCTGAAAATGAAGCAAAATTATTTTCTTTAATTGCTGCAAACTGGATTGCTCATATGCCTGAACCTGTCCTTTTTGTGACAAAAGATGATATTCCAAATGCTACAAAGAAAGCGCTGGAGTTAAGAGATAAGAAAGCTAACATTTATATCCTTGGGCCTGAGTCAGTAATCAGTGCTAACGTAGAAAATCAATTAAAAGAGTTTGGGGTAGTTACGAGAATCCAAGGAGAAACTCCTACGGAGACTTCTATCGAATTTGCTAAATTTAAAGATGAAGACACAAAATTCGGATGGGGGTTGACAGAACCAGGTCATGGATTAGCCTTCATATCTACAGAAAATGCTGAATTTGCAATCGCTGGTGCTCCTTTTGCCCATCTTGGAAAGCACGCACCACTAATATGGCTTGATAAGGGAGAGCTCTTAGATGAAACACATGAATTTTTAGGACAATTACAGCCTACTTTTACAGATGATCCAACAGTTGGCCCGTATAACCATGCCTATATTATTGGCTCAGAACAGGCAATAACAATGGAAACACAAGGAATGATTGATCAAATGCTCGAAATTATTGGAGCTGATGGTGGTAGACATGGTGGACATTAAAGACTAACTAAATATCCAAAAAGAAACAGACTAGTTGTATTAAGGTCTGTTTCTTTGGATTTATCATAAAAAAGCCGCTTTTTATCGATAAAAGATTAAAGGTGGCTTTACACATCTAGAAAATGTTTTAGCTTAATTTATCTAAATAAATTCACTTTCTGTAAATGAATATAAGTATTATCCTGATTTATCCGTTCTAAATAAAGGTTTGTGGTCGAGATATCCGAATGTCCGGCCCAGTCCTTAACCACCGCAAGTGGAACATCATTTTCAAGCAACATCGTGACAAAGGTATGTCGGAACCAGTGCGGAGATACTTTCGAATGTTTTCCAGACAATTGCACGGCTTCCTTCACAATCTTATAGAGGCTTGGGTAGGTTAATCGTTTTTTATGTTCACTTGGTTCTTTCTTATTATATAGAGCAAAGAATAGCGGGCTATTATCTTCTGGATTTATCTCAACAGACTCACCGAGACTTTTCCGATAATCAAAGAGCAACTTTTCTGTTTCTTCCTTTATTGGAATAGTACGCTGCTTTTTCCCTTTTCCAATGACATCGGCAAACAAATAACCTTGGCGATTGTAACGAAAACTTCCCCAATTTAAACTCAATAGTTCACTGGCACGAAGGCCCATTGAATAGAGAAGATAGCCGATAAGTAAATTACGTTTTTCTAATTGTTCACGATTTTGATTTGCTTTCACAATTTTAGGAAAAAAGGAGATTAAAAATTCCGCATCCTTTTGATTAAGTTCTCTGACTTGGATTCGAGATTGCCTCTCATCTTGCCGAGTTTCTTCTATTATATAGTGTCCTTTTTTTGCTGCTGGCTTCGTGATCCAAGTGGAAAGATGAGCTTGGTAAAACTGCGTTTCATACCCAAAGTCTAATAGTCTACGAAAAAACTCCAATTTCCTTATCGCCGATTTAGCTGCATACTTTTCTCTAATATATTTGTTATACGCCTTCACTTCAGGAAACCCAATATCTCGAAAAGTTAAAGAATGCTCTGTTAAAAAGGTAAGCAACGTTTTCGCATCTGAACGATATGCTTTAATTGTGTGAGGCGAGAGCTGCTTTTCAGGTGTAAATAGTTTTTCAAAGAAAAATAATTCCAAGAAATCTTGCTCGGAACTATCCGAGAGGGAGAGATTTCTATTTTCATCGAGCAAGTGCCGATGTGCAAACTTTTCTTGTATGTGTGCTAAGTATTGTTCACTTGTCAATTGGTGAAGTATGGTCAAATCATTCATGATGTATTCTCCTATTAAATTAACAATAATTATATTATGTATAGTAAAGATAATACCTAATTATCTTTACTTATATAATACCATAGAATAATAGTTCTATGTACGAGCTTTCTTTCAGAAAAATAGTAAATAACTCTTGCGCTTGAGATTCGCTCTCAGACAAAATTAGTTTTCATTTTATGTATCAATGGTCATTCGTTTTATTACAGAGCGCTTCAGCAACATTGGGAAAAACACAAAAATTGTTCTTTTAATAAAGGTAGATAACTATTACTAGATAATAAATATCTTCAAATTTTCGATTCCTAATACATTTTTAACTCGCATTTTGTTATAGTAAAATGTACGTTTTATTTTAAAAAAAAGATAAAACTTAATGTATATATAGTACGTCTATTTACTGTATTCGCATTAATAATGAATGATTTGAGATGTACCTATTAAAGAGAAGTGATTATTGACTTTGATACACATATAAATATTGAACTTAAAAATTTTTCGAATACATACTAACTAAAATTGTACTGAGAATAAACTATACAACATGAAGAAATTACACCGATGAGCGAGGGATTTATTATGCAAAGTACAACTCAAAACCGCTACATAACTGGACTGGATGGACTTCGAGCTTTTGCTGTCCTGTCTGTAATTGCTTACCACTTTAGCTTTAGTTGGGCTAAAGGAGGATTTCTTGGCGTTGACGTCTTTTTTGTCTTATCTGGTTATTTAATAACCTCCATCTTATTACCTGAGCAAGGGAATCAACTAACATTGGATTTACCTAAATTTTGGGTTGGACGAATTCGACGCTTACTTCCTGCCTCCTTCCTAATGATTATTGTTACTTTCGTTTGGGTGACATTATTTCACAAAGACCTTTTAGACACTGTTCGTGGAGATGCCATATCCTCAATTTTTTATACAAGCAATTGGTGGTTCATTTTTCATGACCTCTCATATTTTGATAGTTTTGGTTCACCCTCACCATTGAAGAATCTCTGGTCGTTATCGATTGAAGAACAATTTTATTTCATTTGGCCCCTTGTTTTAGCGGCCGGATTATATGTATTTAAAAAGAGAAGTAGGGTCTCATTTTTTGTCTTTATCGGAGCATTGTGTTCAGCATTTTTAATGGGCCTGCTCTATCAACCAGGGGAGGATCCTAGTCGTGTCTATTATGGAACAGATACGCGTTCCTTTGAATTACTTATTGGCTGTTGTTTAGCACTAGTTTGGCCAATGAAAAGACTTACGGATAAAAAGATTTCTATTAAGCATAGAAATATACTAAATATTACAAGTATCATTGCTTTTAGTATCTTGATTCTTTGTATTATTTTGGTAGATGAGTATCAAGTGTTTTTGTACAGAGGCGGGATGCTACTAATTTGTATAAATGTTGCAATATTGATCGCATGTGTTTGTCATCCTGCTAGTTTTTTAGGGAAATTACTTTCTTGGAAGCCCCTTCGATGGATTGGTTCAAGATCTTACGGGATTTACCTTTGGCATTATCCAATAATTGTGCTTGGAACCCCTGTTTATGAAATAGGAAATCCAGTATGGTGGCGTGTTATTTTGCAAATGGCTATCATATTGATTATTGCGGAACTTTCATATCGTTATATTGAAATGCCAATTCGAAAGCATGGATTCCGCTCTTTCCTTCAGCAAAATTTTGCAATCAATTTTTCTAAATGGGGGAAAATACCTGTTTTTAGAAAAACTTTAACTATACTCATGTCTCTAATTCTTTTAGTATTTACTGCTGGTATGACGGGTGTAGTAAAAGGAGAAGAACAAAAAGAATCAACAAAATCACATCCAACTGAAGTAAAAATAATAAATGAAGAACAGTCTGCCTCTTCCGATAGTAAAAGTTCTAATACGAATTCTTCCGAAAAGAAGGAAACCGATGCATCAGAGAAAAATCCTTCTCCACAGAAGGAAGAAAAGGAATTAGTTCCAAAATCCGAGAAGGAAAAAGAAGGATCTGAAGAAAAGAATAATGAAACAAGTGTCACACCAGATAATCAATCTTATACAGAGATACTTGCCATTGGAGACTCACTCCTAATAGATATTGCTCCATCCTTGAAGAAAATATATCCAAACATTACGGTTGATGCTAAAGTGGGAAGACAAGTATCACAAGCTGTAGATTTAATACCTAGCTACATAAATTTCAATCGTCCAGATAAAGCAGTCATTATTATGCTGGGAACAAATGGTTACTTTACGAATAATCATATTGATACTCTACTTGATGCTTTTTCGAAAAGTCATATTTATTTAGTCAATACTCGTGTGCCACGTTCATGGGAAAGTAAAGTGAATAATAAGTTCTATGAAAAGGCTCAAGAAAATGACAATATTACATTGGTTGATTGGCACTCTGCAGCTGTTGGCCACCCAGAATATTTTACAGAAGACGGTGTACATCTTAATCCAACAGGGATAGAAGTTTTAACAAACCTTATCAATGAAGAAATAATAAGTACTACAAGTTCTAATAAAAATTAGAACCTATGATATAAACACAAAAGAACTGAGGCTGTCCTAAAGCAAAATGATTAGGACAGCTTTTTATTGGGAAAAATAATGTTCGAATGGAGGGATTGCCATTTGTTTGAGAAAAAGTTCTTAACAGGATTGCTGGTTTTGCTTGCGATGATTGTGGCAGTGGACATTAC
>JAEWIG010000168.1 GCA_023387295.1 Bacillota bacterium
ATCTCAATGACCAGAGCAATTGAAACAGCTAAACAGCTACGAGAGCGCCTTAATCTATTAAAAACATTAGCCAATACAAAAAAGCGAGATTATCAGGTTCACCATCACTCAGGTGCCATATTAGAGCAAATCGCTTTGTTTGATCCAGCAGAATATCGGAAACAAGCTGAAAAGCTAAGTCGTCAAGTGGAGTTGCTATCGAGCCGAATTGACAAAGTGAATTATACCGTTGAAATTGATGTCCCGTTAGCAAGTAAATATTTAGAGGCATAGCCAGCTTTGAGGGTATTTGATCACAATTATGGCGTTTGCGCATAATCGGGCATGTAAGTTTTGCCAGTTGAAAGGCGCTGCGAATTTGCTCCAAATACCTTCATGGGTGCTTATGCACCATTTTAGTAGGGAAGTGTTAGCGACCCTTATCTTTGTGGGTAACAAAGGAACTAGTGATTTTTTCAAATCGTGAAGCGAACGGAATCGTTTTACGCTTATCGAATTTACGTATCACGCTTAACGAACGGAATAGACTCCTAATTTTTTTAAAAAAAGAATGCTACGTTCCCTACTATTTCTTGTATAAAACAAAATCGTCGTCGGATTTATTGAGCAAGCCATGACCTACGAAGTAATCACCAGCGCAGTGAAATGAAGCCGACGACATTTTACATATATAGTTGGGGGCAGCCGCTCATGATTGTTTTTGGTGTTATGATTCGAATGATTCGCTAGATTTTTTTAATCATCAATGATTGAATATTATGATAAAACAAAAACTATTGGTTGAATGGGGGAATAATGTACACATGTCAAACGTTCCATCTATCTTAAAAAATGTAAGGATTCCTGTCATCGGTTCACCGCTTTTCATTATTAGTAATCCAAAGCTTGTGATTGAGCAATGTAAGGCAGGGATTGTTGGTTCGATGCCTGCGCTAAATGCAAGACCCGCCTCACAGCTAGATGAATGGCTCGCAGAAATTACGGAAGAGCTGGCTGCTTACAATGCACAGAATCCAGACCGTCCAGCGGCACCGTTTGCGATCAATCAAATTGTTCATAAGTCGAATGATCGTCTTCAACATGATATGGAAATGTGTGTAAAATATAAGGTTCCAATTATTATTACGTCTTTAGGAGCTCGGGAAGAAATTAATGAAGCTGCTCATAGTTATGGAGGGATTGTTTTACACGATGTGATTAATAATAAGTTTGCCCATAAAGCGATTGAAAAAGGGGCAGATGGTTTAATTGCTGTTGCGGCTGGTGCTGGTGGTCATGCGGGTGTTAAGAGTCCATTTGCGCTTATTCAAGAAATCCGTCAGTGGTTTAATGGTCCGCTTGCTTTAGCCGGTTCCATTGCAAGTGGAAACGCGATTCTTGCAGCGCAAGCAGTTGGCGCTGATTTCGCTTATATTGGCTCGCCGTTTATTGCGACACATGAGGCGAGGGCAGCAGAGGATTATAAGCAGGCGATTGTCGATTGTAACTCTGATGATATCGTTTATAGCAATCTATTCACTGGCGTTCATGGGAATTATTTAGCTCCTTCTATTCGAGCGGCTGGGTTAGATCCAAATGCACTGCCTGAAAGTGACCCATCCAAAATGAACTTTGGCGGAGATGTGAAGGCCTGGAAGGATATTTGGGGAAGTGGCCAAGGAATTGGTGTGATTGACAAGAGGATGAGCACAGCTGAATATGTTGATAAACTTCAGCAGGAGTATATGGCTGCAAGAGAAAGCTTGTTGAAAAATAGTCAGGTGTTTGTTTAAGGATCTGTTCTTAGATATTGTTGCTTTAATTCGCAAAAAGTTTAATGAAATTCTTTCGAGAAAGAGAAAAGGATGTAACTCTGTAAATGACAGAATTACATCCTCTTTCTAGGAAAAAGTTAATTATCCTTTTTGAACGTTAGTTGCTTGAGGACCACGTTGTCCTGCTTCAACATCAAACGTTACTGGTTGACCTTCTTCTAAAGATTTGAATCCTTCGCCTTGGATAGCTGAGAAATGTACGAATACATCTTCGCCACCTTCACGTTCGATAAATCCAAAACCTTTTTCTGAGTTAAACCATTTTACTGTACCTTTTTCCATTAGAAAAAACCTCCGTTGCGTAATCCGCGTTTATTACTATTCTTGTTCATTACATAAGACGAAAATCACAGATTTGCAACTTAGTAAAGTCAAAAATAACTTTGAAAAAATAATAGCATAATCAAAAAAGAGTTTCAACTAGATTTAGTAAGAAAAAAGTTGAGAAAATGTGGAAAATAAAATTAATGGTAGAACTAAGAAGCGTGTACAGAAGGGCTTTCCTTTTAGAGCATTTAGTTAGATATGCAGCTCTTTTTTTCTTTATGAGTCTGTATAATGATTTACTCCACCAGCTGATTTTTAACCGCGTAAAGTGCAGCCTGAGTTCGGTCGGAAAGCTCAAGCTTGGCTAACAAGTTGGAGACATGAGTTTTCACAGTTTTTTCAGTAATGAAAAGGGAGGAGGCAATTTCTTTATTGCTTTTTCCTTTGGCAATTTCTTTTAACACATCGAGCTCTCTTTTTGTTAATTCCTCTACTAATCTTCTTTCTTGCTTCCCTTTAATGGATAGATTATTTAATAGATGTGATGTCGCTTTTGGGTGTAGCTGGTTTTCTCCGCTCATGATTTTTTTCAAGGAAGCAACAAGCTCGTCAGGCTGGATATCTTTTAACTGGAATCCGGAGGCTCCCGCTTCTAGTGCTGGGATGACGTGATCTTGATCGGAAAAGCTCGTTAGCATCATAATTTTTATCTTGGGATGTTGTTGTTTGATGATTTTTGTCGCCTCGATTCCGTCCATTTCTGGCATGACTAAATCCATCAGGATAATATCAGGCTTGAGCATGTTGGCCAGTTCTACAGCATCCTTCCCATTTGCAGCTTCACCAATAATTTCAAGATCCTTTTGGGTTCGAAAAAAGAAGACAAGACCTTTCCTGACGACATGATGGTCATCTACGATTAATACACGTATAGTCACAATGTTACCCTCCTTTTGAGCGGAATGATGAATTGAACTTAAAACGGTCAAACAAACAGGGCTAAAGCGGAATCTGAATTTGGATTTCTGTCCCGCTTCCAATCCTGCTTGTTAATTGAAATTGGCCTCGCAACGCTTCAGTACGTGTTTTCATATTTCTTAAACCTAAAGATAGAATGGAAGAGTTCTCTTCGTATAGGAAACCGCAGCCTGTATCCTTAATGGTCATGATTACTTTATCTTTGTCAGTGTGAAAGAATAAAGCGACCTCTTTCGTGTCGGCATGCTTTTTACAATTGGCTAAGGCCTCTTGCCCGATTCGCCAGAGTGCTTCTTCTATTTTTCCGGTAAGACTAACTGCTCCTGTCACCTTTGTTTCTATGCACAAGCCGAGCATTTCTGCATAGCTTCTCAATGAACTGACTAAGCCGTTTTCTAGACCAAGTGGGCGCAATTGCCAGATTAGTGCTCTCATTTCCCCAAGTGCATCCTGAGCTAAGTCCTGAATATAGCTGAATGTTTGTTTAACCTCTGCATCTTCTGTCATTTCAACGCCTGCTCTTGCAGTAAGGCTAAGGGAGAAAAGAAGCTGATTAACGGAATCATGAAGATCCCTTGCCAGTCGGTTACGCTCGGCAATAAGTGCTGTCTCTTGTTCACGTTTGGTTAAGTTGATGCGCTTTAACGCTGTTCCGATTTGGAAAGCGACTGCTTCGAGTAAAGCTAGCTCACTCTTCTGAAAATGTTTTTTGTTTGGCGACCCGACATTTAAGATGCCGAACCGTTCCTGTCCAGCTCGGAGCGGAACGGTTGCATGATGAGTAAGTCCACAAGTCTGGCCAGCCTCATCTGCTAGGGCATCTTCAATTCGTTTACATTCGATAATATTTGTTGCCTTATTCAATTTACGATTGTTGAATCTTTCAACGCACCAGCAATCACCGTGACACATTCTTCGTTTGTTTTCGTTTGTCAGAGCAGGTGGGAGAGCGACATCTGCTACGAGATGATTCCTACCATTTTCATCTATTAGAAAAATCCAACCCGTTTGCAAATCTGTTACATGAAGAAGCTTTTTCAAAACGCCGGAGAGAATAGTTGTTGTGTCCGTTCCTTCATTTAAAAGCTCAGCAATTTCTTTTAAAATACTAATATCTTCATATTTAGCTTCTTCGGACATTTCCAATTCCCTCCATCTCCTTGATGCTTATTGCCATTATAACGTATTTCCTATCTGAATGAACTCGAGGATTTCTTGATTAGGTCCCTCGTAAAAGACTGTTTCCCAACCATTTTCGAGTTTATAAGGACCTTCTAGTCTTCGAATACGATTAAGCTTTTTAATGGCTTCATGCAGATCGTTCACCTCGAAACAAATATGAGTTGTTTTATCGTGTTCAGAGGTTTCGATTAATTCAAGCCTGATATCATCCGAGGTTAGAAAAACTATCTCTTCATTCATAAAAGAGAATCGGGTTTCGATTTCGAGACCGAATATCTCTTGATAAAAGGTGGTGGACTCTTCAAGATTTTCAACTTCTATTCCATAATGATGAAACCGCATGTAAGCACCTCCACTTATAAAATTAAATTCATATCTCCGAACTCATGCCATAAATAACGGGATTTAATAGCTTCATCATAGGCACTACGTAAATATTGTTCAGATATAAAAGCAGAGAGCATATCGAGGTGGCTAGCCTTTGGTTCATGGAAGCCGGTCATGATTCCGTCTACGATTTTTAAAGGATAATGTGGGTGGATATAAAGATTTGTCATGCCAGAAAGAGCGTTATTTCGAGCGGCACTCTCGAGAGCGCGGACGACCGTTGTCCCGACTGCGATCACTTTTTTTCCGTTGGCTTTTGTTGCGAGAATCTTCTCCATTGTACGCTCGGAAATATGATATTCCTCATCATTATCTTCTGGTGAAGACTCAAACTCATCATCGAGCAAATAGCTTAATCCGGTATGCAATTGAATATAATCGACCTGAACGCCTTCCTGCATGAGAGAAAACAGCAGCTCCCAGCTAAATGCCCGGCCAGCTGACGGCATTTCGACTGATCCCGGATGGCTCGCAAACACGGTTTGATAGTAATCTAACGCCCATGGTTGATTGATATATTCATAGCGAATCGGATCACCAAGAGAATAGATGGCATTGAATAAATCCGTTCCTTTTTTCGAAAATTGAATGGTCTTTAATGGAGAATCTCCCTTGTTTTCGATTACGGTTGCCGATAAATCTGATGAAAAATGTAGCGTATCACCTATGTTGATGGGGTTTGCGATGATTAATGCATCCCATGAATCTTCGTTTCGGCGCCTTGCTAAACGGACTTCCACTTGTGGTGCCATTTGTTCCAGCTTTCTTAACCAATTCCCTTTTAAAACAGCGGGTATTGTTCGACTGTTATTTAAAATGATGAGATCACCGGGTTGCAGATAATTCATTAAGCGGTTGAAACGGTCGTGTTGGATTTCGCCTGTTGTCCGATTCAGCACCATCATCCTCACATGATCCCTTCTTAATCCTCGTTTTTCAGGAGGATGAGACGCATTTAGTTCATCTGGAAGGTAGAAATCCAATGATTTGATTGCCATTATGACTCATCTCCCTCAGATTGTGCCTCATATCGTTGCCCATTTGTCCCCTCAGATTTAGAAGATGCTAAGTGAAGAAAGATATCAACAACATCCTCTGGCTTCGCTAAAGGATAATCGCAATCGGGTACGGCTAAACGATGCATGTCTGTATCCATTTCACCGGGATCAACCATGTTCACACGCACATTCGTATGACTTAACTCATCTGCCCATGTTTCGGTAAGACCTTCAACCGCAAATTTTGAAATACCGTATGCTCCCCAGCCAGCATAGCCTGTATTGCCTGCTTCTGATGTTAAGTTAATAATCGAACCCTCGTTGCGCTCAAGCATCCCAGGAATGACTCTTCTTGTTACTAAAAATGTCGAAACCGCATTAATCCTCAATACCTCTGAAAAGTCTTCTTCAGGATAATCGAGAAGCATAGGCATTGGACTTGGCCCTAGAATTGAAGCGTTATTAATCAACACATCAATCCGTCCATAAGCATTCTCCGTTGTCGCAACGAATCGTTCCACATCCCTTGCGTTCGAAACATCAGCGGTAATGGCCAGCACTTCAGCACCTTTTGCCTCGGCTTCTTGCTTCACCTTTAGTAGCCCTTCTTCTGATCTCGCGCAAATCGAGAGTCTGGCTCCTTCCTTTGCAAATGCTAATGCCAACGCTCTTCCCAAACCTCTAGAAGCCCCAGTTATCATCACTACTTTATTGTTCATCATCGTTTTCTCTCCTTTGAATAGTTGATATCCAAAGTATATCGAGGATTGACAATTTTTCCCTCGTAGAAAAGCTTGAATGTTTCTACGACTTTTGATGGAGGAGATGCATGAATGAGGCTTTTATTGAAAAGTAGCTTTAGTTCCATATGTTTGGTTTAAGCTTCCTTATGGTAAAATGGTTAAAAAGCTAATAAAGACTTAGTTGTGACACTTGATGCAAGGTATAGTATCGAATACAAAAATGTAAATACAAGAATCAAAGAATTTATAGATAACTTGGAAAGGTTAGATAATATGTCTACTAATGATAAGAATACTTTCAAAACATTTTCGTTTTCGGCTAATAAAAAATGGCTTTCTCTTCCTAAGGATATACGAGAAATACTTGAGCGGAATGTTTGGTGTGGAAATTGTGGGGATGTAGTCCGAATCGAAAATTATACGGTAGAAGAAAACGGAGATACTCTTTGTTTAAAGGGGAAATGCGCTCAATGTGGCAAGGCGGTTGCAAGAGTCATAGAGGATTAACGAAATAGTAAGGAATAAGTGAAGTAGACTTGATTGATCAAGGTGAATTTAAAATAGATAGCTAAGTAGAATGTTTTTGATAAAAAATATTCTACCTAGCTATTTTTTTCACGCTTCTCCAAAAAAACTAATTTAAAATATCACATAGGCATTTCTGAACTTCGCGCTCAATGCATAAATGCTTCTCCGGACTGAACAATTGCTCTGGAATGATAGCATAAGAGCAGTTGTTACTATTAAGATAACTATAAATAATTTGCGCCTCATCGATTTCTTCTTTTGTGACTTCTTTCGCTGGAGCAGAGGGATGGTTATGAAAATAAGTGATAATAGCAGATGTTATTTTCTTACGAAGCTGCTCTAGCTCCCCTAATGACATCTTCTGACTGAAAAGGACATGGGTCCGTTTTATGAGAAAAAGTTTAATCGTAGACTCATTTAATTTTTCTAAGATGAAGAGATTATGATTTTCTTCGGTGAATTCAATTACTTTTTCCTTTTTAAAAAGAGCGTTAACTGCTTGAATATGATCGCGATATTTAGAGGCAGCTTCAAAATCATAGTTTTCAGCAGCACTTGTCATCATTTGGTTCATTTTTTCGAAAATGCTCTTGTCGTTGCCTTGGAGAAAGCCGATAAATTTATCGATGATGTCATTGTATTGCTGAACGGCTGAACCCCCAAGACACATACCCAGACACAAGCCTAAAGAATAATTCAGGCATGCCGTATTCTTCTTAGAAGGATTGCTGCAGTTTAATTTAAAGCACTCCTTTACCCCTTGAACCGCTCTTTCCACATGACCCTTGCTTGTAAATGGGCCAAAATAAAGATGGCCGTCATTTTCATCGAGGTTACTCGTAATCTCAATTTTTCGAAGCTCTTTATCCTTTTTAAAGGAAATATAGGTAAAGGATTGTGGACTTTTCATTAGTCGATTGTATAGTGGTTGATATTTCTTAATTAACTGGCATTCCAAAAGGAAAGCCTCAAATTCCGTATCTGTAAGGATATAGTCAAAATCCTTTAAGTGCTTTTTCAGCTTATTCACTTTTGGAGAGTCGTTTTTCGAGTGTTGAAAATAAGATCGCACACGATTTTTTAGTAGTTTTGCCTTGCCTACATAAATGATTTGACCCTGGGAATCTTTCATTAAATAAACTCCTGGCGATAATGGCAAGTTCTTTACTTTTTCGGTTAAAATGTTTATTCATTCCTTTACTAGCTAATATGTATTTAGTATTTTATCATGAGATATACATTATGATTTAATTATAAATGCTTAACATAGATTTAACACACACCCATTTAACATAATGATAATGAGGTGATTAGGATATGCGAATTCTAGTTGTTGAAGATGAGTTGGATTTACAGGAAGCGATTGCTGAAGGGCTTAGACTAGATGGATATGCAGTTGATACGTGTAGTAACGGTGAAGATGCTTATGAACGATCCTATGTTGAAAACTATGATTTAATTATACTCGACTTGAATCTTCCGAAAATGGACGGATTACAGGTTTTAGAAAAGTTGAGAGAGGAAAAACCAGAATTAAAAGTCTTAATCCTTAGTGCCAGAAGTAGCGTTAATGACAAAGTTAAAGGCTTAGATATTGGGGCGAATGATTATTTAACGAAACCATTTGCTTTTGCAGAATTAGAAGCAAGAATCAGAAATTTATTAAGGCGGAAATTTGTTCAAGAAAACAGTCTTTTGTCTTGTGGGGATATTAACATAGATTTGTCAAAGCGTATTGCATTTATAGGTGAAAATAAATTAATGCTTACGAAAAAGGAATTTGCTTTACTTGAATACTTCCTGCTTAATCAAGAACGAGTGATCAGTCAAGAGGAATTGATTGAACACATTTGGGATGGAAATGCTGATAGTTTTAGTGGTGCTATTCGAGTTCATATCGCAACGCTACGAAAAAAACTGAAAGCACTTTTAGGTTATGACCCAATACGGACAAAGATTGGTGAGGGTTATTATATAACAAAAAATGACGGTGACGCTTGATGTTTAAAAAAATGCCAATACGAATGCGACTTACTGCAATGATGGTCGTTTTATTAACGATTTGTTGTGTAGGACTTACCATCATTTTAAATCTTTCTGCTGGGATAATGGCAACAAAAATTGATACAGCCTCTGTATTACCTTCACAAGAGGCTGGTGAAGAGAGCGATGGTAATGTACATTTTCAAACGCCATCAAGTAGCACGATGTCGATACCACCTGGAGATGTGCAACAGGCAAGAACAGATTTTCAGATTGAAAGTGTTGTTTATATGCTTGTCATCATTTTGGGTGGAGGGATTTTGACATACTATGTATCAGGCAAAGTGTTACAACCACTTCATACACTAAACAGTCAAATTAAGAATAGAACTGTGCAGAATCTATCGGAAACGATGAACATTCCACCAACCAATGATGAAATAGCTGAGCTTACGGAGTCTTTTAATGAAATGACGGTTAAGCTAAACGATGCTTTCATGATGCAAAGCCGTTTCTCTGCAAATGCGGCCCACGAACTCCGAACGCCACTTGCGGTTTTAAAAACAAAGGTAGATGTATTTAAAAAGAAAAACGCACATTCTACAGAAGAATATGATGCACTCATTAATGTTTTTGAAAAGCAGATACAGCGATTATCAGAGCTTGTATTTACCCTTTTAGATATGACAAATATGAATGATGAATTGGAGAAAGAAACGATCTACTTAAAAGATTTTTTTGAAGAAATTGTTTCAGAGCTTTCTCCTGTTGCAGAAGAAAAAGAGGTTAAACTCTATTTGGATTGCGATGATAGTGTTGTGGATGGAAATATTGACTTACTTTATCGAGTGTTTTATAACATTGTAGAAAACGGTATTAAATACAATATTGACGGCGGTAAGGTAATGATACGAGTTAAAGCAGATCAAAAACAGACAACGGTAGAAATTAAAGACACGGGTATTGGGATCCCTGATGAAGAAAAAAAGAATATACTTGAACCGTTTTACCGAGTCGATAAATCACGCTCCCGTCAAATGGGTGGCTCAGGCTTGGGACTTTCCATTGTACAAAGTATCATAACTAAGCATAACGGGAAAATAATTGTTACTAACAATGAAAATGGCGGTACTTGTTTTAAGATTATTTTAAATTAAGAGGATGTGGAAAAAGGCTTTAAATGGCAGTTGAAACTGTTTATTTAAAGCTTTTTTTGCATTTTTAAAAGAAATTCCACTTAACATGGATTTAACATGTTCTGTTATATATTGGTAACACCAAGTGAAAAGGAGGCAGGCAACAAGCTTGTATTTACCGTAGGGGAGAAGCCACAAACATTCGAGGAGGGATTTAACATGAAGAAAAAATTTACAATTGCTACACTTGTGCTAGGGTTATCTGTTGCTGCAGGATCTGTCTATGCTGCAAGCAACAGCGACATGTGGGCACCTGCTACATCCAGTGAACCAGTCAACCTAGAGGAAATGGCTAAAGAAAAAGGGATCACGCTAGATGAACTGATTGCTCAGCTTGAAGAAGAGGGAAAGCTGATAGAAGCAGTTGAAACAACAGAATCCATACCAGCAGAAAGCAGCAATAAGTAATATATAGAATACGAAAAAGGCTTTGGATGGCGGTTATTACCGTCTATTCAAAGCCTTTTTTCTGCGGATTTTTTGAGAAGAATTCCTTCAACTTAACAAAAACTTAACATGGATTGTTATACAATGGCGACATCGAATTTAGGAGGAACAGAGATGTATATTTTAAAAAACTCATTAAAGAACATCAAAAGGAATAAGGGCAGAAACCTTCTAATGGGTATAGTAATGGTGATTATTGCTGTTACCTGTGTCATTGCATTGGTAATCAACGGTGCGACAACCAGCATTATAACCGATTATAAAAATCAATTTGGCAGTGAAGTAAATGTTGAACTTGATTATAAAAAGATCTATGAAAGTGGAGATATGAATAATCTCCCAACTGTCACAATTGAAGAACTAAAGGGTTATGCTGATTCTAATTATATAAAGGATTATTACTTTTATTTGGAAGCCCCTGCAGTTGCAACTAACATTTCTTCCATAAATCAAGAGGATAATCCGGGGATTCAAGGTAGTAACGGTGCTGTTGGCGGCGGGCCAGATCTTGGACAACCGAACTTGAAAGTGATTGGAAGCACCTCGTATGAACTTTTTGAAGAATTCAAGAAAGGCGAACGCAAGATCATTAGCGGCAGAATATTTGAACATGATAATGAAGTTGTGATCAGTGAAGATTTAGCAAAGCTCAACAACCTCAAGTCGGGCGATAAGATTATTTTACGTTCGATAGCGGATGTAGAAAAAGATAAAACATTAACGATTACAGGCATATATCAAGATTTAACGAAAGATCCTTCTGCAGATTTTGCATACAAAGATCCGTATATGACACGTAAAAACGAGCTTCTTACTAATTATGAAACGGCAGCATCGCTTGTGGGCGAACAAGCAAATACGATGTCGCGCATTAAATATTTCTTACATTCTCCCGACGACCTAGAAGCTTTTGTAAAAGAAGCACAAGGTAAGGGACTTAGTGAGTATTACAGTTTTACAAATAATGAATATCTGTACAAGCAGATTGCGGGTCCTGTTGAAAGTGTCCAAAAAATAAGTTCAGTATTTTTAGTTGTCGTGCTAATCCTCGGCGCAATTATTCTGGTCCTTTTAAACCTAATTTCTTTAAGAGAACGCAAATATGAAATTGGCGTTTTACGAGCTATCGGGATGAAAAAATGGAACGTTATCAAAACCTTAGTATATGAGTCAATCATTGTTACACTGGTTGCCGTAACGATTGGACTTGCCGTAGGGGGGGTCGCATCTCAGCCAGTGTCAGATAAACTGCTTGCTGACCAAATTGAGCAAAGGCAAGAACAAATGCAGAATGTAGACGGTAACTTTGGTGGATCGGGAGTAGCATTGCCAAATGATGCTGAAATGATCGATTCATTAAATGCAGAATTGGATTTAGGTGTTGTTTTAACAATATTACTGATTGGTGGCTTGCTCGTGATTTTATCAAGTTCGATGTCGCTTATCTATATCACAAAATACGAGCCGATTAAAATATTATCTGAAAGAAATTAGGAGAGAACAACATGAGCGTACTAGCAGTCAATAATCTTTCTTATGTTTATGAGGGGACAAAAAAGAAAGTCCTAAATAATATTAGCATTTCATTTGAGCCTAAGAAAACTTATGCAATCGTTGGCAAGTCAGGTTCAGGCAAAACCACTCTTTTGGCCTTGCTTTCAGGACTAGACCTATGTAAGGACGGTGAAATCCTTTATAAAGGCCAGGACATAAAAACGATTGATCGAGATGATTATCGTTCTAAGAAAATCGGTGTGATTTTTCAAAGCTATAATTTGCTTACGAATGCTACCGCAATTGAAAACATTATGCTCTCGATGGATATTAGCGGTGTAAAAGTGGAAAACAAAAAAGAACATGCATACAATCTTTTGCAAAAGGTTGGGATCGATAAGGAAACGGCCGACAGGAAAGTGCTTAAATTGAGCGGCGGTGAACAACAGCGTATCGGGATTGCAAGGGCGTTGTCGCATAATCCCGATATCATTATCGCGGATGAACCAACTGGAAATTTGGATACTGCAACAGAAAAAAGCATTATGAAAATCCTAACCTCTCTTTCCGAAAAGGAAGATAAGTGTGTGATTATTGTGACCCATTCTGAAAAGGTTGCAGGTTATGCAGATGAAGTTTGGGGTATGACAGACGGCAAGCTCTCTTTTGTGAAGACAAAAGTAGACTAACTTAGAAAGGAAAAAAAGATGTTTGAATTAAAGAATGAAAAGGGCGGTCACATTGTCGGAATAAACGGCAGTGTGACCGCCCTTTAACTATCCGAATTTACAGCTAATGAAATGGAAAATTGATCAATCTTCGTCATGTCTTCGTCATACTTTCGTCATAAAGAGAGTGACTTTCCACACGATTTTCCAATAAAAAACAATAGAGGTACGAGGAAACCTTGTAACAGAGCCTTTTGTACGGAAAAATAGTTTGAAAATTCGTCCTATATCAATTAACAAATATTACAATTTTTAGAGTTATAATACAGTTGAAATAGTATAGTTTTTCCTTTTACTAATAATGAAGAAAGGAGGGAGAACAAATGAATCCAGTAGAAAAGGCACCAGGTAAAAATTTCAATCTTTGGATTGTAGCTATTGTCGGTGTTTTCGTAGGAATTCTTCTAATGATCGGAGGAACGAAAACGATGGGATACACCGATTCTGCTGAATTTTGCTCATCATGTCACATAATGGATGCAGTAGTAGAATCGGCAACTTCATCTAGTCACGCAAAACTTTCTTGTAACGACTGTCACTTACCTCAAGACAATAAAGTTGTAAAGATTGCACAAAAGGCGCGAGTTGGATTGGGTCATATTTATTATAATACGGTTGCAAGTGATTCAATCCCTGATGTACTTCACGCAACAGATTGGACAATTGAAGTTATTAATAATAATTGTATTTCCTGCCATGAGCATATCGTTGCGAATGACAAAGATATGGCAGCTGCTGCACACGATGTTAAAGAAAATTGTGCTGATTGCCATCGAGATACGCCACACGGGGTACAATCATTCAAGAATTCTGATTTCTTTGATGTTTCTGTAAAAAAAATGAACGAATAGGAGGTTTATAGCATGTCAAAAAAGTTTAGATATATGTGGATAGGACTAACCGTGTTGCTTTTAATTGTACTTGGAGGATGCTATTCAGATAGCACAGCTGTCCAAAACAAAGTAGCAGATACAAAGTTAGCTGCTAACACAATCAATAATGATGCGTTTAAGGATTTATTCCCATTGCAGTATAACAGTTACTATTCAGTAACAAGTGATACAACAGATACAAAATATGGTGGTTCTGTTCGTCGTCCGAAATCTGATCCGGATAAAGAACCATTATTACCAGCACTATTTCTTGGCTATTTATTTTCTTTAGACTATAAAGAAGACCGTGGTCACCCATTTGCTGTAGAAGATATGGTGGGAGAAAATCGAACACTTCGTGTAGGAAACAATGAGAAGCAAATTGGTGGTTGTTTATCTTGTAAATCAACCGCTGTTCCAGAGCTTATTGAAAAGATGGGCACTGACTATTATAGTGGAAGTTTCTTAAAGGAAATTGTGCCAATTGCTGAAGAAATGGGGCATTCTCCAATCGGTTGCTCAGATTGTCATGATCCACAGACAATGGAGTTAAGAATTACACGTCAATATGCTGAAACTGGATTCGAAAAGATGGGTATTGATTGGAAAACTGCTTCGAAAAATGAAATGCGTTCATTAGTTTGTGCACAGTGTCACGTAGAATATTACTTTGCTGATGAAGGGAAAGTAGTTACTTATCCATGGGATGAGGGGACAACTGCAGATGATATGTGGGCATATTATGAAAAGTACCAGGATACTGGTGTATATGAGAAGGATTATGTGAGTCCGATCTCTGGTTCCAAAATCATCAAAATGCAGCACCCAGATTACGAGACATACAAGCAAGGTCCACACTATAGAGCAGGAGTAAGCTGTTCTGACTGTCATATGTCATACAATGTTCAAGATGGAACAAAGTTTTCAACACATGCTTGGACATCACCATTAAAGACAATTGAAACCTCATGTAAAACATGTCATAGTGAAAAAACGGTTCAAGAGCTATCAGATTCAGTTGGCATCATCCAAGATAAACATATATCTAGCCTTCATGAAGCGCAAGGATTCAATATCAAAGCTCATTATTATGCAAACCGTATGATTACATTAGGTGC
>JAEWIG010000209.1 GCA_023387295.1 Bacillota bacterium
AAAATCCCTCTTAAGGAGGCCTTTTGATGTCAGAGTTTTTAGTAATCGTTGAGTCTCCAGCAAAGGCGAAAACGATTGAGCGTTATCTTGGAAAAAAGTATAAAGTAAAAGCATCTATGGGGCATGTGATAGATTTGCCTAAAAGCCAAATGGGTGTTGATATAGAAAATCAATACGAACCGAAGTATATTACGATCCGAGGAAAAGGACCTGTTTTAAAGGAATTAAAAACAGCAGCTAAAAAAGCAAAAAAGATTTACCTCGCGGCTGACCCGGATCGTGAGGGAGAAGCAATTGCGTGGCATTTGGCACAAAGCCTAAAGATGGATGTCACATCAGATTGTCGAGTTGTTTTTAACGAGATTACGAAAGATGCTATTAAAGAGTCATTTAAGTCTCCACGTCCAATAAATATGGATCTTGTTGATGCTCAACAGGCTAGAAGACTACTCGATCGGCTTGTTGGATACAATATTAGTCCATTATTATGGAAAAAAGTAAAAAAAGGCTTGAGTGCAGGTAGGGTACAATCCGTTGCTGTTCGCCTTATCATCGATCGAGAAAAAGAAATACAGGCATTTGTTCCCGAAGAGTACTGGTCGATTGATGGTGAATTCCTCAAAGGAAAATCGAGCTTTCAGGCGACTTTTTATGGAATTAACAATGAAAGATTTGAGTTGAAATCAAAAGAAGAAGTAGATAGTGTTCTAGGAAAAATGAAAGATAATAAGTTTACGGTTTCTTCAGTAGTGAAAAAAGAACGTAAGCGAAACCCAGCAGCTCCATTTACCACTTCTTCCCTACAACAAGAAGCGGCAAGAAAATTAAATTTTCGTGCTAAGAAGACTATGATGTTAGCACAGCAGCTTTACGAGGGAATTGATCTAGGAAAAGAAGGAACAGTAGGTTTAATAACCTATATGAGAACTGATTCAACACGTATATCCGAAATTGCCCAAAATGAAACAGAGCAATTTATTGAGAAGTCTTATGGAAAAGAGTTTCTCCCTACAGAAAAGAAGAAAGAAAAGAAAAAATCCAACACACAAGATGCGCACGAAGCAATTAGACCAACTAGTGTTTTGAGAGAGCCTGCTAGTGTAAAGGAATATTTGTCTCGTGATCAGCTCCGTCTGTATAAATTAATTTGGGAACGTTTTGTTGCCAGTCAGATGGCTTCTGCAGTTATGGATACGATGAGTGTAGATTTGAAAAATGGGGATGTCACTTTTAGAGCAACTGGATCAAAAGTAAAATTCCCTGGTTTTATGAAGATTTATGTCGAAGGAACAGATGATCAAAGTGAAGAAAAGGAAAGAATTCTTCCTAATATTGAAGAAGGCGACATCGTTCTAAAGAAAGATATCGAGCCAAAACAGCATTTTACTCAACCACCACCACGATATACAGAAGCGCGACTTGTAAAAACACTAGAGGAACTAGGGATTGGGCGACCTTCTACCTTTGCTCCAACATTAGATACAATTCAAAAACGTGGTTATGTAGCCTTAGATAATAAACGATTTATTCCAACGGAGTTGGGTGAAATCGTACATGAACTTATGGTAGAATTCTTCCCTGATATTCTTGATGTCGAATTCACTGCTAAAATGGAAAAAGACTTAGACCATATTGAAGAAGGAAAAGTAAACTGGGTCAAAATTATTGATGATTTCTATGTAGATTTTGAAAAGCATCTAGAAATAGCTGAAAAAGAAATGCAAGAAGTAGAAATTAAAGATGAACCAGCTGGTGAAGACTGCGATCAATGTGGAAATCCGATGGTTTTTAAAATGGGGCGCTATGGTAAATTCATGGCATGCAGCAATTTTCCTGATTGTCGTAATACGAAACCAATCGTGAAAGAAATAGGCGTAGCTTGTCCTTCTTGTAAAGAAGGTACAATCATTGAAAGAAAAAGTAAGAAACGAAGAATTTTTTATGGATGCAACCGTTTCCCAGAGTGTGATTT
This sequence comes from Bacillota bacterium, assembly GCA_023387295.1. Lineage (GTDB taxonomy): Bacteria > Bacillota > Bacilli > Bacillales > Cytobacillaceae > Cytobacillus. Next base: position 1,973 of record JAEWIG010000209.1, read on the forward strand.
TATTTCTTGGGATAAACCTCTACCACGCAACTGCCCAAAATGTGAGAAGCTTCTAATTGAGAAGAAGCTTAAAAAAGGCGTGCAGGTTCAATGTGTGGAATGTGACTATAAAGAAGAAAAACAAAACTAAACTGAGGGTGAGCAATTTGCTCACTCTTTTCTGTTTTTTTTGTACATGAAACTTTATTAATTTTCATCCGTATTGTAAAATGCTATAGGGTTATAAATCTGGACAAAGTAATAATGCTAGAATAGAAACAGTGTTTGTGTTCAATGTTGATTTTGCTAATTTGTATTTGGAGAAGAAATGAGTGCATACAGCGGAAGTCAACTTAGCTATTACCATAAAGCTAATTATTCTTTAATGATATTTGGAGGGAAAACGATGAAAGATACTGTAGTCAATGTTATTGGGGCTGGCCTAGCTGGGAGTGAAGCAGCTTGGCAACTCGCAAATCGAGGAATTCAAGTAAAGCTTTATGAGATGCGCCCTGTTAAACAAACACCAGCGCATCATACGGATAAATTTGCAGAGCTCGTATGCAGTAATTCTCTCCGTGCAAACACGCTCACGAATGCAGTTGGTGTTTTAAAAGAAGAAATGAGAAATTTGAACTCGATCATAATCGAGAGTGCTGATGCGAGTGCAGTTCCTGCTGGTGGTGCATTAGCAGTTGACCGTCATGAATTTGCTGCCAGAGTAACAGATAAAGTGCGAAATCATCCAAATGTGAGCGTTTATCATGAGGAAGTGACCGATATTCCTGAAGGTCCAACCATTATTGCTACTGGCCCTTTAACAAGCGAATCGTTATCGATGAAATTAAAAGAGCTGTCCGGTGAGGATTATTTGTATTTTTATGACGCAGCAGCACCGATAATTGAGAAAGACTCCATTGATTTGGAAAAGGTTTATTTAAAATCCCGTTATGATAAAGGCGAGGCTGCTTATTTAAATTGTCCAATGACCGAAGAGGAGTTTGATCGATTTTATGAAGCACTAATTTCCGCTGAGACGGTTCCTTTAAAGGAATTTGAGAAGGAAATCTTTTTTGAAGGCTGTATGCCAATTGAGGTCATGGCTGCTAGAGGTAAGAAAACGATGTTGTTCGGACCAATGAAGCCTGTTGGTTTGGAAGACCCGAAAACAGGGAAAAGACCTTATGCAGTCGTTCAACTTCGTCAGGATGATGCTGCTGGAACACTGTACAATATTGTTGGCTTTCAAACACATTTAAAGTGGGGCCCACAAAAAGAAGTTATTCAACTAATTCCAGGTTTGGAAAATGCGGAAATTGTCCGCTATGGGGTTATGCACCGTAATACCTTTATTAATTCACCGAAAGTATTGCGTCCAACATACCAATTTATTAATCGAGAAGATTTATTTTTCGCAGGGCAAATGACAGGTGTTGAGGGGTATGTTGAATCAGCAGCAAGTGGACTAGTTGCAGGAATTAATGCGGCGCGATTTGTTAAAGGTGAGGAGCTACTCATTTTTCCTCCTGAAACGACAATTGGAAGTATGGCTCGATATATAACGTCTGCGAATGAAAAAAACTTTCAGCCAATGAATGCTAACTTCGGTTTATTACCAGACCTTCCTGTTAAAATTCGTGGAAAAAAAGAGCGTAATGAAGAACATGCAAAAAGAGCGTTAAACACAATTCAGAACTTTTTGAAAAATAAGGAAGTTTAATTGCAAGGGCTTCTGAAATATGTTACTATTTAGAAGCCCTTGTGAGGTGACGTTGATGAATCAAAATGTGAACAATTCGTTAAATATGTTTATTGAATATTTACAAATTGAAAAAAATTACTCACAATATACAATTGAGCATTATAACTATGATATTAATGAATTCTCTCAATTTATGTCAGAGCAGGCGATAGGAAATTTAGATAACGTAAAATATCTAGATGTTCGCATATACTTAACTAAGCTATATGAAAGGAAGTTAGCAAGAAAATCTGTTGCTAGGAAAATTTCTTGTTTACGAAGTTTTTTCAAATTTTTAGTTAGAGAAAAAATCGTATCTGAAAATCCTTTTACACTTGCTTCAATTCCAAAGGCTGATAAAAAGCTGCCGGAATTTTTTTATGAGGAAGAGCTTGCGCAACTGTTTAAAGCTTGTGATTCAGAAACCGTATTAGGACAGAGAAATAAGGCAATTTTGGAGCTTCTTTATGCAACGGGAATGCGTGTAAGCGAATGCAGTCAAATTAGGCTGAAAGATCTGGATATGAACCTATCGACAGTATTAGTTCGAGGTAAGGGCAGTAAAGAACGATATATTCCATTCGGAAGCTTTGCGTTTGATGCCATACAGCAATATATCCAAAATGGACGAAAAAACCTCCTTACGGAACATAGTCAAAATGATTATTTGTTCCTTAACTATCGTGGAGGCCCATTAACAGTAAGAGGGATACGATTAATTTTAAATAAATTAATTGAACAATCTGCACTTACCGGGAAAATTCACCCTCATATGTTAAGACATACATTTGCTACCCATTTACTTGCAAACGGAGCAGATATGAGAACGGTTCAGGAGCTTTTAGGACATTCTTTTTTGTCCTCTACACAAATATATACTCATGTAACTAATGAATATTTGCGGAAAACTTATATGACCCATCATCCTCGAGCTTAATTTTTGAAGGGGAAAGTGGAGTTCTCATTTATAACTTGAGAAAATAGGACGATAATTAGAATAGAAATTGGAGGTTAATTCAATGTCTCAATTTCATGCAACAACAATTTTCGCCGTACAGCATGAAGGCAAAAGTGCAATGGCAGGGGATGGGCAAGTTACGTTTGGCAACTCTGTAGTTATGAAGCACACAGCAAGAAAAGTACGGAAATTGTTTAATGATAAAGTAATAGCTGGTTTTGCTGGGTCTGTTGCCGATGCTTTTACTTTATTTGAAATGTTTGAAGGTAAGTTAGAGGAATATAACGGTAATTTGCAACGGGCAGCAGTAGAACTTGCAAAGCAATGGAGAAGTGACAAAGTACTTCGAAAGCTCGAAGCAATGTTAATTGTTATGAATGCAGACTGTTTGCTTTTAATTTCAGGAACAGGGGAAGTAATTGAACCAGATGATGGCATTCTAGCAATCGGTTCTGGAGGTAACTATGCTTTAGCAGCTGGTAGATCATTAAAGCGATATGCTGGAGAACATTTATCTGCAAAAGAAATTGCCAAAGCCTCTCTTGAGATGGCAGCTGAAATATGTGTTTATACTAATACTAATATTATTGTAGAAGAACTTTAAGGGAAGGTGTGAAAATCGATGATTAAAGGAACGAATTTAACACCCCGCCAAATTGTTGAAAAGCTTGACCAATATATTATCGGCCAAAAAGAAGCGAAAAAAGCTGTTGCGGTTGCGTTAAGAAACCGCTATCGTCGAGGTTTGCTTGATGAAAATCTGCGCGACGAAATTAGTCCGAAAAATATATTAATGATTGGGCCAACAGGTGTCGGAAAAACAGAAATTGCGAGACGGATGGCAAAGCTAGTTGGGGCTCCCTTTGTAAAAGTAGAAGCGACGAAATTCACTGAGGTTGGCTATGTTGGGCGCGATGTTGAATCAATGGTACGAGACCTTGTTGAAACTGCAGTGCGACTTGTTAAAGAAGAAAAGATGGCGAGTGTAAAAGAAAGAGCAGAAGAAAATGCCAATCGAATTATTGTAGAATTACTTGTCCCATCGAATAAGAAAGCGGTTAATTATAAAAATCCTCTAGAAATGTTTTTTGGAGGCGGAAATGATCAATCAGACGAAGACACATCTAATACCGATGATCTAACACTTCAAGCGAAGCGTAAAGTCGTAAAGGAAAAGCTTGCGCTCGGTGAACTTGAAAATGAATATATTACTGTTGAGTTAGAAGAGCAAGCACCATCTATGTTTGACATGCTACAAGGTTCTGGCATGGAACAGATGGGAATGAATATGCAGGATGCACTAAGTGGATTAATGCCGAAGAAACGCAAGAAAAGAAAGCTTACTGTTAGTGAAGCAAGAAAGGTGTTAACGAACGAAGAGGCACAAAAATTAATCGATATGGATGAAGTGACACAAGAGGCAGTATTCCGTGCAGAACAGTCTGGAATTATCTTTATCGATGAAATTGATAAAATCGCTAGTAAAAATAGCGGTGGTTCAAGTGCTGATGTATCTCGTGAAGGAGTACAAAGAGATATTTTGCCAGTGGTAGAAGGTTCGACAGTTGTGACGAAATATGGTACAGTCAAAACCGACCATGTTCTTTTTATGGCAGCTGGAGCTTTTCATATGGCAAAACCATCAGATTTAATTCCTGAGCTACAAGGCCGTTTTCCGATTCGTGTTGAGCTTACTAAGCTAACAGTGGAGGATTTTTTCAATATTTTAGTTGAACCTGATAATGCTTTAATTAAACAATATGAAGCTTTATTGGCAACTGAAGGTATACAAATTGAATTTTCTGACGATGCTATACGTAGAGTTGCTGAATTTGCATTTGAAGTTAATCAAAACACAGATAATATTGGGGCAAGACGTCTTCATACGATAATGGAAAAATTACTTGAAGAATTATCATTTGAAGCACCTGAAATTACTATGGAAAAAATCACGATTACGCCTCAATACGTTGAGGAAAAATTAGGGGCAATCTCCCGCAATAAAGACTTAAGCCAGTTCATTTTGTAGAATTAGTTTTCTCTTCATTGTGAAGGGATAGACAAACTAATTTCTCTGCAAATTTAATGGATATAAATAATTTAATGACATCGTGCTTGTATGAGTCATTTTATTTAAGAAAAATGTACTTTGTTTTAGTAAATAGGAGGAAGAAAAATGGATTTATTAACAAGAACTAGAAAAATTAACGCAATGCTTCAACGTGCAGCAGGAAAGCCAGTAAACTTTAAGGAAATGGCAGAAACATTAAGTGATGTTATTGAGGCAAATGTATATGTGGTTAGTCGTCGTGGTAAGCTATTAGGCTATTCGACAGCTCAGCAAATTGAAAATGATCGTATGAAAAAGATGCTTGAAGAGCGTCAATTCCCAGAAGACTATACAAATAATCTTTTTAATGTTCACGAAACATCTTCTAATATTGATGTAAATAGTGAATATACAGCTTTCCCTGTTGAAAATAAAGAATTATTTAGCAATGGTTTAACGACAATCGTGCCAATCATTGGCGGTGGAGAGCGTCTGGGCACGCTTATTCTTGCAAGACTACAGGAGCAATTCCATGATGATGATTTAATTCTTGCTGAATATGGAGCAACGGTTGTAGGAATGGAAATTCTTCGTGAAAAAGCAGAGGAAATCGAAGAAGAGGCTCGCAGTAAGGCAGTTGTTCAAATGGCAATCAGTTCACTATCATATAGCGAACTAGAAGCTATCGAACATATTTTTGAAGAGCTAAATGGTAATGAAGGCTTATTAGTAGCTTCGAAAATTGCAGATCGTGTTGGAATTACCCGTTCTGTTATTGTAAATGCATTAAGAAAATTAGAAAGTGCCGGTGTTATTGAATCACGTTCTTTAGGTATGAAAGGTACTTATATTAAAGTTCTTAATGATAAGTTCTTATTCGAACTAGAAAAATTAAAATCTAATTAATCATATTTATCGCTTTTTAAAAAAATCCCGCTAATCTTTCGACAAGATTAGCGGGATTTTTTGACGTATTTATGACAAAATCATGACAATTTTTTCAGGGCTGAGAATAGTCCATTCGTCCTAATGCGGATAATTTAACAATATAGATATAGTGTTTTTCCAAACTTTAGTTAAAATTATCACGGATTTATTCGGAAATTCGTCGGTTTTTACATTGATTTCCTATTCGAATCAAGATAATATAGCTTTATAATGAAAATGGGTCTAAGGTCATCCCAAAAGTTTCCTACTATTCATAGACATATTTTTTCATTTTCATTACAATATTATTAAGTCGACATATTATGTCTATAATCACCAATTAGTTACATTTTTCTGTTTTTCATTTTTATTGAGTAGGAATGAACGAGGTGCCATATGAATTTATTTTCTAATACGATAACATCACTTGAGAAGGGCTTGAATTATTCTTCTCTTAAACAAAAAGTAATCTCCCAAAATATTGCCAATGAAGCTACACCAGGATATAAAGCAAAAGATGTAAGCTTTAAACAGTCACTGCAAGAAGCAGTTGATCAATCATTATCAGCAAACCGTACAGATGAAAGACATTTCACATTTAAAGGAAAGTCAATGACTCAACCAGGAGTCGTTGTGAGAAAGGATGTTTCCTTTAATAATAACGGCAATAGTGTTGATATCGATAACGAAATGTCGGATTTAGCGACAAATCAAATTTATTACAATGCATTAATTGAGAGAATGAGTGGGAAATTCTCTAGTTTACAAAATGTAATTAGAGGAGGGAAATAGGATTGTCTATTTTTCATAGCATGAATAATACAGCATCTGCATTATCTGCACAAAGAATGCGAATGGATGTTATTTCATCGAATATGGCGAATGTTGATTCAACAAGATCGAAATTAGTAAATGGTGAGTGGCAAGCTTATCGACGTAAATCAGTTGTGTTACAGCCGAAAGAGGGACAGTTTTCTAATTTCCTTAATGTCGCTATGAATCGAAGTGGCCAAGATTCAGTTGGAAACGGTGTCAAGGTAACACGGATTGTCGAGGATGAAACACCGTTTAAGCTTGTGTATAATCCAGAGCATCCTGATGCAAACGCTGAAGGCTATGTTGAACTTCCAAATGTTGATCCATTACGGGAAATGGTAGATTTAATAAGCGCAACTAGATCCTATGAAGCGAATGTTACAGTTTTTAATGCTTCAAAAGGCATGATGATGAAAGCGTTAGAAATTGGTAAGTAAAGGAGAATAATAGATGAACAATGTTGGATTTTCACCAGTGATACAAACAATAAAGCCTCAAGCTAATCCTACTCAAACCCATACATATACACCATACGAAGTACATAAGAGTTTTGCGTCCGTATTAAAAGAATCAATTAATAATGTAAATGAACTTCAGGTTAAATCTGATGAAATGACGGAAAAATTGGTTAGAGGAGAAAACATAGATCTTCATCAAGTTATGATTGCTTCTCAAAAAGCTAGTATTACAATGCAAGCAACTTTGGAAATTCGCAATAAAGTAATTGAAGCCTATCAAGAAATAATGAGAATGCCAGTTTAAAGGATAGCAGAAGCGCTATTAGCTTCTGCTAGATTAATTC
>JAEWIG010000357.1 GCA_023387295.1 Bacillota bacterium
ATAATGGGATTATATGGAAGCGAAAACGAATTTCTCTTAGTTGCTTTTTATCATCAGCTCAGAACAAATTGTACTGAGTTTGGAATACAACGATCTGTTATAGATAGATTTATTGGGCAAGTTGAAGATATCAATCGCAAGAATACATGGAATTTACAGAAGGAGGAGAATCAAGATGCATAGGATTTATAAAGAGTTGGGGTTACCTGGGAGCACCGTCCATACTATAAGAGTTTTACGAAAAAATCAAAATTACAATCCGATAAAAAGAGCTAGAAAAAGTTAAATGAATGAAATTTATCATTTCTGTCTATTATGAGTAAAAAAAGGGAGAAGTGATGAATTTTGAAAAACAGATGTGTCAAAGTTTCCTTTTCTGAAGAATATTCACCTGAAACAGGAATATGGTTATTTAGGATAATGGAACGAATTGTTTTGGATCAGTTGAATATTGATCCGATCATAAAAGGAAACCTATTGTATAGCAACCAAGAACAAATAACAAAATTTATTAATGAATTTGATAAAGGAGATGACTAGATGGAAATAGATTTGTTTAATCTCCATAGTCCAACCGTTTATGACCAAATAATGGAGGAAGTAAAAAAGAGTATTGGTGTCTATTTCCGTGTAAGTGGTAGTTCACAATCAATCAAACTACAGGAAGAGAAGGCTAAAAACTGGGCTGAGGATAATGGCTACTCATGGTCCGAGGAAATTGAACAATTCAATGAAAATGTGTTATCAGCTAACCAAGTCGCGATGGAAAATCGTCCTGAACTAATGAGACTACTAAAAGCAATAGAATCCGGACAGATTAAAGTATTAATTACCTTTGCTCGTGACCGACTGGCTCGTAACTACTACGAGTATATGGAAATCGTAGCTCTGATATTGAAATATAAGGTGAAAGTAATAATAGTAGGAGACACAGCGCCATTTAGTTATAACTTTCTAACAGAAGGTGTATATGGCATTCAAATCCAGCAAGATGGAACAAACATTGCATCACGAATTAAAACCGTTCAAAATCTTTACCCAGATCAAAAATTTGGTTTTATCAATGACAAGAATAATAGAAAGTACTTGATTAATGAAAAATATTATTACGGAATTTTAACATTCTTTCAAGAGGTTTCAAAAACGGATACATTTGAGAAACTATCAACGTTGTTATCAGAGTTTAAAAGTAAATATAAGCGTAAATCTGTAGAAGATTGCTGGAATTTGTTAAGAACCTCCTTTTATGCTGGATATGATTCTAAAGGTGGTAACTATTTTCAATTAACATATATAGTTCCTATTATATCTCTTGAGCTTTTTAAGAAGGTTCAAGATGTGTTGGACTATTATGAAACAGATTTTATAAAGGCAATTAGAGTGAGCGAACAAGAAGCATTCTTTCAGCCAACTTGTAGTATATGCAGTGAAAAAATGACATATAGAAAAGGACGAGTAGGTGGTTTAACAGCTTCTTACTACTGCAAAAACCACAAAAGCAATTGCATTTCAGTCCAAGAGTTAAATGCAGAAATAATTGAAATTATGCTCAAAATAGTCAAAAACCTATCACGAGAAAAAATAAAAAAGTTGGCCATTTTTTCAACAAATAAAGCTATTAGAATTTTAAAAGAAAAAATAGATCAATTGAATGAACTAATGAAAATGGGGAGAATTTATTTTTTCTCTAGAAACAAAAGTTTTCAAAGAAACCCACAAGAGTTAATTAAGCAAAAGAATGAGCTTAAACAAGAACAGGAGTTTATTCAGCGGCAAATAGAAGATCTTAATTACACTAAAACGGTACTTGGTGATATTGAGAAGATGGTTAAACAAAAGCTATTCTACAAAGTTAAAACAGATGAAATCTATATCTATCTCTCATTCTTCTTAGAAGATATTAGAATCAGTAAAAACTCAATTGAAATTAAGGTTTATTTCACAGAATTTCTGGAGGAGGAATTTAATGCATAAAAATAATAAAAGTAAACACACTGAATCTAATCAATTAATATTGACTATGAAGATTGAAGAGATTATTTCTCAAACTATTCACAAACTAAATCAACCGTTGAGGTTTTATCTTGTTTCAGAGATTGAAAACCCCTTATTAAAACCTGCTATCGGTTACATAAGGTATTCAAGTTTGAAGCAGAAAGATAAGTACAGTGTTGATATTCAAAAGCAAGAAATTTTACAACGTGCTAAAGAAGAAGGCTACTATATCCTATTATGGTGTGTCGATGAAGCGGTTTCTGCTACACACAACCGTGCTATTGACCGTCCTTGGATGCAAGTCTTATACCAAACTGCATTATTAGATGAATTTCAAGGGGCCATTTTCTTTTATGATGACTCTAGAATTAGCCGCCAAACCTCTGATTTTGTTTTACAAGTCTATAAACCGTTGGTACTGTTAAAGCCATACTTGGAGTTTTATTGTAGTGATTATTCGGGAATGTGGGATCCGGATGATGTATTAACTCAGATTCGCTCATTAATAAACAGGTATAAATCTGAAGAGCTTAGATCTAAAACATTTGCTTATCAAAGCACGATTCTAAAATTGAAACAAAGACCAGCATCTCATCTTCCCTTTGGTTATATTAAAGGGACTGAAAGTAAGCCGAAAATTAATGTTTCGAATGGACAAGCTTATGTAGTTTTTCTGATTTATTACCTATCGAGCTGGGGTCACTCAAATAAAGTAATCGCAAAATTTCTTAATAAATGTAAGATAAAATCTCCAAAAGGAACGGATTGGACTCAGGGGACTATAGATAAAATTCTACATAATCACTTTTATCTAGGTCATACGAGTTGGAATGTAAGAGAAAGCAGAGATAACAGTAAGAGAAAACCTATTGGTCAGTTCGAATTATTTCATGATACCCATACCGGAATTGTTCCTCATTACCTTGCAGTACTTGTAGATCAAATTAGAAACTTTAAATCTAAGTATGGTCAAAAGATGGAGACCCCCTTTTTACTTAAGGATTTACTAAAATGTTTTCAATGTGATTGCATACTGGAAGCTAAAAATACTACATCAGGCAATAGTAATTCGAGTAGACGTGTGTATAGATGCAACTCATGTAAAGAGTTTATATTGATAGATGCTATACATGAGATTATTTTTCAACAGCTCTTTAGTTATTTGAGCATTAACAATAAGCAAATGTTTGAAGGCTCTAAAAAGCTACTCACTAAGTGGAAAGGAGAATTAAAAAAACAAATAAAAGAAATTGAAAAGGATAAAGAATATGTTATCTACCTGGAAAGAACTCTTGATTATGAATTAGTTGGTCATGAACAGGAGTTAAAACAGGAAGCAAATATCATGCTCTCCGAATTACAGTCAATTAAAGAAAAAATTCTTCATTTAGATGAGCAGATCGATATCTTGTTGGAAGATGAAAATCTAGAAACATTATTTAATAACTTCTTTGAATGCAAGCAAGAGGCTTTAAGTCTGACTGAATTGCGTTGCTTTACGTTACATTTTATTAAGGAAATCAAATACGATTTTAAAAACAAAAAACCTGCAATTGAATTCAGTAAGACTCCGTTTCTAAACCTTGAAGGATGGGACAGATTAACAGCAAACTAGCTGTTGTTGAACAACCGCATAACGTATATCAACTGTAGACAAATGACCGCATGTTTATTAAGCATTGTAGACAAATGACCGCACTTTTAAACAAAAAGATTTAAAAATTTTTTCTGTTTTTTGTACTTATGTTCGCCGTATAAATAAAAGCAGATTATAATTAAAGAATAGTAGTCCTGCAAGGTAAATTCTATTAGTAACTTGATATCACTTTTAACCAAACTTCTTGTTTATACTTATTAATGATGAAAGGATGAAGTTGATATGAATAACAAAATTGAAAGTGTTTTATATATTCGTTCAGCAAACATCTCCAAAAAAATCCTTAGACTCACAAAGGTTTGCAGGTGAAGAATATGCCAAACAAAATTCTATTTCATTGAGTATTGTCGAAGATACCCATTCATCCGGACGCACTCCGGTGAATGAACTTCCAGGCTTACGATGGCTTATAGACTTGATAGAAGTAGGACTGATAAAAAATGTCATTGTTACCTGCTTTACCAGAATTAGTCGCGATGTTAAGGAGTTAATTTACTTTCAATCACTACTTGAAAAGCACAATGCAAAGCTAATTGTCATTGATAAAGGTAAAATAAAATTAAATAATCAGTAAATGCTTATAAACTGCGCGGAAGCACCGCTAGCAATCTGTTGAAGAAATTCTTTTTCTTCGACTATTGTTAGTGGTGCTTTTTTTTATCAAGTAAAAATGATGAGTTACAAGTAAATCTAGATTTCAATCCTTTGTGCCTTGATCCAAAATTACAATTTCAAATGGAGATGTTAGTAATGAAAAAACACATACAACTTGAGTGCAACCAGCATTACAAATCAGTTTTAGCTACAAAGGAAGATTTGGAAAAGATTAAAGCCACTGATTTCTTATATTACTTTTCGGATTTGATCATCAAATATTCGAATCAAATTGAAGATAAAATGAAAAGCAGAAGTGAGGAATCATATTATGAAATCTAAAAGAGGTTTAGGTTATGTTAGAAGAAGTCCTCGACCAGAGCGGGATAAGAATAATACATCTATAGAAAAACAAACAGAAGAAATAATTAAGTATTGCGAGAAAAATAACATTGAATTAGTTGATATTTACAAAGATGATTTGAAATCTGGTGATTCATTTAATGGGAGAGACGGATTTAAAGAAATGTATAACCGAGCTTTAAAAAAAGATGAGGAAATAGACTATATTATAGTTTATAAACAAGACCGTCTATCTAGAAATACTCTAGATACGTTGTATGTAATGAAGCGTCTGAATTTAATGGATAAACATCTTATATCCATTGCCGATCACGTATCTACTGAAGACCCTAGAAATAAACTTATTGTTCAAATTCTAGCAATTTTTGCAGAGTTGGAAAGGGAGTTAATCTCATTTAGGACAAGCTCAGGAATGGAAAAAAAAGCAGAAAATGGAGATTTTTTGGGTGGGAAGGTAACTGGTTATCAAAGTAAAAATAAAAAGTTATTAATGTTGCCTGATGAGGCTAAAGTCGTAAAATTTATTTTTGAAAAGTATGCTTTAGAAAAATGGGGCTATCGAAAGATTGCATCTAGCTTAAATACACAAGGAGTTAAGACAAAAAACGGTAAGGAATGGACTGTTAACGCAGTAAAAACAATTTTAGAGAATGAGATGTACATAGGGAATACCAAATGGAGGGGCAAGATTAGCAAAGGTAAACATACCCCAATTATTGAGAAACAGTTGTGGGAAGAAAAGGTAAAGGTAATGAAAATCAGGAGCTATATACCTGAAAAAAAACATCCAGGCTCCTACCCGCTATCGGGGTTGCTTAAGTGCCCACAATGCGGAGCTTCTATGGTACAAGGAAATAGTAGTCAAAAATATAAATACTATCAATGCAATAAAAATAAAGTCAGCGGCAGCAGCGTGTGTTCTTCTAATCTCATTAATAAGGAGTATGCAGAAGAATATGTATTTCAACATTCCTTGCTTCGACTTAAAGAAAAAGTTTCTCCGTCAGCCGTTTATTCTGTTACAAAGTCACTATTAGAATATGAGTTAAACCCTTTAGAGAATGAATCGAACAATCTAAAGAAGCAGATAGAAAAATTAAAAAAAGAAATGTTAACTACAATTGACCTATCTAGTGACGAAACTCTATATTTAGACAATGAAATGTTAAAATCTCATTTAGCCTTAAAGCAAGAGGAAATTAACAAGAAAAAATCAACTCTTGCTGATATAACTAAGCAAATAGAGTTGAAACAAAATGAAGCTATTATGGATATTATAGAATTCTCTATTAGAAATTTTGAAGATTTTTACCATACACTCTCGGATGAAGAAAAGAAAATATTATTTCATTCGGTAATTAAGGAGATTCACGTAACTAAAGGAGCGAATACAAAAGATCGACGTATAAAGGAAGTTATATATCATTTTGATTTTGAAGACCTTAATAATTTAGTTAAATCTACTAGATAGGTGTGATTAATACGGTCATCATGTTTACAATTGAGATTAGGGTACCTTCTTACTGCTATCTAATGATACAAAGCCCCAAGAAACCCTGTTGCGATTCTTGGAGCTTTATTTTTGGTTTTTTCTTTTACTAAGGAATTATCCTTTCACCAAAAGATTAAGTTTTAGGCACTTCTTTTTTTGCATCAGTCTTTTCAAAATCAATCCTTAACTGCAGATTAGGGAGCCTTACCAAACAGTTCACTCTTTTGGTATGTCCAAAACGATTTTTATCGCTGTTTGCGAATAAGTAAACATCCTGTTTAGCCCCCTGGTAACCGCTAAAAAAAAAGGCTAAGCTCTTTTTCAAAACGGGTTTTAAATTGACTTAAAAAGTTAAACTCACACGTTTTTATCGTATAGAGTATTCCCACCATTCCTACCGCAATCACTACAGATACTTCTACTTGATGGAAATATATGATGTCATCTCAGGAAGGTAAACATAATCCCATTCCAGTCACTTTGGGGAAACCCAAAAGTTTATTAAATAAACAATTTCTACTTGATTGTGATGGTGCTGTTGCAGTATTTTGGACAAGATTTCCACCAACTGATAATAAGGAACCTGTTCCTGCGTTCCAATGACTGTGTCCTTGGATAAGAAAAATGCATATTGAAATATTGCTTTTGGCAGATATCCTTACAATTCATCTGGAAATATTAATATATAAACATATCCAATAGAGAAGAGATTAAATATTTATATGTTTAAATATTGAGGAATAAATTAACAAACACTCAAGAAAATATGATATTATAGTAAATAGTTTTTCCATTTAGGGAGGATTTTGTAAGTAATTGTAGAAAGATATATATATAATTCGAAGGTTAAAATTATATATATAACGAATATATATTTAAATGAGGGAGTATTTCAAGTGGCGAAGGGAAAGAAAAGAGAAATAGTAATATCCTTAGCAGATTTTAATGTAGATGATAAAGAAACATTTTTTACGCATCTAGGATTTAGATGTGTCTATACTTTTATATGCTTGGTAATACTGGGATTTAAGGTTGAACCCTCAACGAATTTCTTTATCACATTAATTTTCTTTGGTGTTCCCTTGCTGGTTGATTATCTGAAATTTGGACCGGATTATAATAAACCGGGTAAAATAACTATTAGAAAGACAATAAGAACTGTAGGGATTATTTTATCTGTACTATGGGTAATTCTTGGGTGCGTAGGTACCTGGGGGCCTATCGAATTAATAGAGTACTCCGAAATTACTCAAAATACTAGTTCCACAGAACAAAACGTTCAAACTGATAATATCGATAGTAAGTACCTAAAAGTACAAATTTCTAAAGACTTTATTGTTTTAAAAGAGAAAGGTTTGCCACTTTCTTTTATTTGGTGCCTTATAGGTGTTAGTGCGTTCTTAACTTTTTTTGACATATGGGTATTTAAAAATGCTGCTGAACAAAAAATAGTTGAAACTTTAAGAAGAGAAATTGCAATTAATTAAGGAGGGGATTTTATGATTCAGGATTATCCAATATTTGGTGTTTTTTATTTATTATTAATACCAATTACAGCTATGATAGTTGGACTGATTGTAAAGGTAAAACCCACATCCTTATCTTCATTAAAATATATTTTTATACTACCGATAAAAGTAATATTCATATCAATTAAGATATACTTTCTATCTTTCTTAAGGATTATCAGGGATCGTAAATTACCTTTTAAAGCAAAAATATATTATAGTTTCAAGATTTTTGTTATCTTTACAAAAGTACTTCCCGGAGTAATAAGTGTTTTATGCCAAATTGTTCCGTTAAATCAAAAAAGAATTACTATTAAACAAACTGCTAATATTATAAACGACTTGATTATTTCAGTATTTAGACAGTTCGTAGATAAAAAGGGAACTCCATTAAAGGGATTAATATAAAACCCTCTTTGAATTAGTCAAAGAATGAACTAAGAGTATTATTAAAGAAGAAAGTTAAATTTAAACATTTAATATTATCAGCAAAAAGGCATCCGTCCATTACAATTATTTGGATGCCTTTTTCTGCTTTTATGTATTTATTTTATTTTTATACCTCTACATGGATAAATTGATCCAATTTCTATAAATTATCTATGTTGTATTTCCTGCATTTGCAATTATGTGTACTTTTTCTTTGCAAAATGTAACAGTTACTATGGTACAGTACACTTGTGAAATATGGAAAACTGTAGAGTTTAAATTAGTTGTTAGGGTTTCCATCGAGAATGAATAAAAAAAGCTTCAATGAACTGAATTTGAAGATATACATGCTGTATCGAGTTAATGAATGAAGTGTTAAAGGTAATTAACAAAAGCAAAAGACTGTCGATAGTTTTTCAACAATCTGATTGAATATATGATCCAATCTTTTTGCCTCTTAAATAACTACGGTGAACCGTACCATAAGTAAATGCGGATTATAATATTAAATAAACTCTAACTTATACATGTTTTGTACAAATGCTAAAGATAATTCTGTTATTAAACCGAATTTTAACGTTTTCCTTACGCCGATAAATCAAATTAATTCAGTTATTGAAACCTATCCAAAGGGAATAGCGGGTTTTCGTCGTTATTTGGATTTGCTAAACACTGCACCTGATGAAAAAGATAATCTAAATGCTAGGAATGTTAACATTTAAATGGAGACATTGAAGACAAAGATATAACATTCGGTTATGAAGGAAAAGGAACAGTCCTCAGTAATATTAACTTTAACGTAAAGAGTGGAGAAACAATTACACTTGTTGGCCCATCTGAGGATAGAACAAGGAACACATAATGAGCTGATTGAAGTTGGAGGAACATATAGCAAACTTCATAATACACAGTTTCAAATTCCATAACTATGTAAGGACAAAAAGGTTTCTTTTTTTAGATGGTAACCAATTCGCAGAGGCTGATTGCCATTCAGGAGTGTTAAAGAATTGATCAACTGTTTGAGTTTCGGAATGCTAAACTATAAATAGGTTAAGCGGGGCAACTCCTCATGCCCAAATTCCGTTATTTTGGTTGAATACATTCATGATAAGGTCAATGAACCTATTAGAGTGACCCAATCACTGAAACGATTGGGCCAGTTTTCCTTTGTCTATTTTTTGAAAAGCTTTATAATGATAAAAGATGTATTTTAGTTAGTATTCTCTCTTAAGGCGTTTTTATCTATCGGTTTAAGGAGAAAGCTTGAAGTATAGAAGGCGGACGGAAATAAAATGAAAAAAGTTGGATTTGATTCGGAGAAATATTTGCAAGAACAATCTGCCTACATCCTAGAACGGGTGCAGCAGTATGATAAACTTTACTTGGAATTTGGCGGAAAATTGATAGGCGACAAACATGCCAAGCGTGTCTTGCCTGGATTTGATGAAGATGCCAAAATCAAATTATTGAATACGCTGAAAGAAAATGCGGAAATCATCATCTGTGTGTACGCTGGAGACATCGAGCGGAACAAAGTCCGTGAAGATTATGGTATCACTTATGACCAAGATGTCTTGCGCTTAATTGATGAATACCGGGCATATGGCATTTCTGTCAACAGTGTCTTGCTCACTCGTTATCAAGGACAGCCAACAGCCAAAGTATTTATGACCAAGCTTGAGAGAAGCGGAATTAGCGTCTACACCCACAGTGAAATCAAAGGTTATCCCACAAATGTGGACGCGGTTATTGGCGAGGAGGGATTTGCGATGAATCCCTATATTAAAACGACAAAGCCAATCGTGGTAGTAACGGCACCTGGCCCAGCCAGCGGAAAGCTTGCAACCTGCCTTAACCAAATTTACCATGAGAATAAACTGGGGAATAAAGTCGGCTATGCCAAGTTTGAGACTTTTCCGGTTTGGAACTTGCCGTTAAAGCACCCGGTAAACATCGCTTATGAAGCAGCTACCGTCGATTTGAAAGACGTGAATATGATTGACAATTATCACTATGAAGCATACGGGAAAGTAGCGGTCAATTACAATCGTGATATTGAGACGTTTCCTGTCATCAAACGGATTATTGAAAGGATTACTGGTAAAGAGTCTGTTTACAATTCACCGACCGATATGGGTGTTAATCGTCTGAAATCGGGTATCATCGATGATATGGTCGTGCAGGAAGCTGCTAGGCAGGAAATCATTCGGCGCAGTTTTGTCGTAGAGAACGACTATAAAAAAGGGCTTGCCGATGAAGATAGTGTACGCCATATGCAAGTGATTTTGGAAGAGTCTGACTTAAAGAAAGAGGATCGGGCACCTGTATTACCGGCCCGTAATTATGCGAAAGCAATCCAAGAGAGAATTGACAGCACGAATTTGCAAGCCGTAATTGCGATAGAACTGCCAAATGGCGAGATGATCACCGGCCGAACGACAACTTTGATGGATGCTTCGGCAGCCGCGATTCTGAATGGGTTGAAGAAATTGGCCAATATTGCCGATGAAATTGATTTGTTGTCACCGATGATTTTGCAGACGATTCAACGGTTGAAAACCGATGATTTGAACAGCCGAGTCCCGACACTAAGTGCCAATGAAGTGCTGATTGCACTGGCAATCAGTGCGGTCACCAACCCTACTTCTGAGCTAGCTTATAAGCAACTGCCGAATTTAAAAGACACTCAAGCTCATTCTACGGTTATATTGAATAGGGAAAACGAACAGACCTTTAAGAAGCTTGGAATCGACATCACCAATGATTCAGTATATCCGACTGAGAACCTGTATTACAATTAGGTTTTGGAAAACGCCTGCCTTTTTCTTCTTACATGGAAGCCTAAGGCAGATGTTTTTTCATTTATAGAGTTTACTAAAAAGGTGTAGTCTTCTCCTAGTGAGAATACTAAACCTTATGGATTAGGCTTTTAAAAGACTCAATTCACGTAAAGTGATGGGCAAAGCTGTCTTTAAGATATAAAAAAGGCTGTGTTGGTTTTAAAGACTATACAAAAATGATTTTACTCAATCTAACAGAAAAATAAAACCGCATATAAAGTAGCCGCGGTGAACCGTATCATAAGTAAATGCAGTTAATTAAATATAGAATATGGCATATGAAATGTAGTCGTTTCATATGCTTTTTTCGTATATGAAGTCATGTTAATGGACAAGGGTGAACATTAAGCGGTATTTGACTAAAATTAATAAAAACTAATTGATAATAAAAAACCTCGTATAAATTTGTTAAGGAAAATCAAATCATAAATAAATGAAGATTTTAGGAATTATACAGTAGAGTATATTACCGCTATTTGAATTAAAATATCATAAAAAGGAGGTAGACCTTATGCACTCAATTAACAAAATAGGGAACAGTTTTTGGTATATCACGCCAATATCGATAACCGACCGCCCCATTCTAGGAATGGTAGTCGGCAATAATAAGACATTAATGATTGATGCAGGCAATTCGGTGGACCATGCTAATTATTTTCAGAAAGAACTTTTAAAAAGAGGAGTTCCGAATCCTGATATGGTTGTTCTTACTCATTGGCATTGGGATCATATCTTTGGTCTTTCAGCATTATCTAATACAGTTTCCATCGCTTCCAAAGAAACAAAAGAAGAAATGGAGAAATTAATCCCATTTTCATGGTCAGACGAGGCAATAGATGCGCGAGTGAAAGAAGGAACGGAAATTGAATTTTGCGCCAGAGCCATTAAGGAGGAATACAAGGATCACCGAGAAATCAAGATTGTCTTGCCGGATGTAACTTTTGAAAAACGAATGGAAATCGACCTTGGCGGGGTAACCTGTATTGTTCAACATGTTGGAGGGGACCATGCTGCCGATTCAGCAATCGTGTATATCAAAGAAGAAAAGATTCTCTTCCTTGCTGACTGCATTTACCCTAATCTTTATGCCGTAAAAGAAAACTATACAATCAAGGAAACGCTGCGGCTATTAGATGAGTTAGAGCAATTTGATGCAGAAATATATATCCCTTCGCATCAAAAGCCAATTTCAAAAGAGGAATTTAATCAAGAAGTAGCCAAGCTTCGAACGATTGCAAAATATACAGATATTTGCGGTGGGGATCAACAGAAAATCATGAAGGAATATGAAAAACACGTAAAAAGGGAATTGACAGAAGACGATAGAGAAACGATTTCCAACTTTGTAAATGGTTATTAAATAAACAGGCAGTGGTGAGCACCACTGCCTGTTTTATTTGTATTTATACTAAAGTATCTGTTGCATTTAAGTAAATCACTTTACAGCCAACTGTTTCTTCTCTTAAGTAATAATCATTTTTCTACTGATGTCTTTTGTTTTTGGTCTAAAAAATGACTATAGAAAGTTAGCAGACTTGCGCAGATTGCAACTGCACCACCGACCCATGCTACATTCATTAAATTTCCTTGATGATATACAATTCCGCCTAATGCAGAACCAAAGGCGATACCTACGTTGCTTGCCACCGGCATAAGTGAAGCAGCAAGTCCTGTAGCTTTAGGCTGATAAATTCTGGCAAGGTCTATTAAATAAAGCTGAGTAGATGTTGTTAAGAGAATAGCCATTAACGACATGAAGCCAATGTTTATTAGTCCAAAAGTGAAATGATTTGTCGTCCAAAATAAACTTGTCAGAACAACTGCTTGAATGAGAAAAACAAAGCGAAGGCGACCGATAGCATTATTGTTCGCAATTTTGCCAGCGAGGATGTTGCTGAAAATCGAGATAAATCCGTAACCAAATAAGATGAAACTAATCGATTGATTTGGTGTGCCCATTCCCTTCAAGATAGGCACAAGATACGTAAAGATGGTATAAGTTGCCCCAAATCCAAGTGCAGGGATGAAAAAGGCCATCAAAATTCTTGGATTGGTTAATAAAGAAAACTGATCCCTTATCGAACTACGTATTTGGCTAAGTTTAGTAGGCAACACGAAAAAGGATGTCCAAAATGCCAACACTCCAAGGAAAGTAGTTAACATGAAAGTGGCATTCCAGCCGTACCATCCAGCGAGGACCGTACCAATTGGTACACCAACGACATTGGCAAGTGTGAAACCACCAAAAACGAATGATATAGCAAGTCCTCTTTTTTCAATCGGCATCGTTTCACTTGCTACAATCATAGCTAGAGAGATTAATACTCCTGTTACAATGGCCGTCAAAATCCGAAGTGCAAGGAGCATGATGTAGCTGGTCGAAATTACGCACAAAGCATTCAAGACGATAAAAGTTCCTATTAAAAACAACATCCATTTACGCTTTGGAAAATGGCTTGTTGCGGCCATCACTAGTGGCGTGGCGATGGCAAACGTAATGGCAAACGCAGAAACGAGCGTGCCCGCTTTAGCATTTGTAATATGAAGGCTTGAAGAAATATCTGTTAAGATGCCAACAATAACAAATTCGCTTGTTCCTAGAACAAACGTTAATAAAGAAAGTGCGAAGATGAGCAACCAATGTTGCTTGGATAATGTTGTAGGGTGCATAAATACCTCTTTTCTTAGATGAATGTAAATGTGTTAAATAGTAGAAATGCAACCTAAACATCATACCATAAGTAACATAAAATATTTTTGCGAGAAAAACCCTTTCATTGGCACCTAGTATTCTGCATGAATGCGAGGTATGAAACCGTACGTATTTTGAGGACTCATGCGGAGTGTACGGCCAGTGTAAATGGGTGTATAGCATAAAAGTTTCGCGAGTTCAATACATACAGGAATTATTTACCTACCAAATTAATAAAGTTCATATTATTGACACATTATTCGCATCGGGTTACTATTGCTACACAAAGTAACTTGGTAATTCAAAGTTATTTAAATAATGAAGGTGGTTTGTATTTTAAATAAAATAATTTATCGAAAGAATTTGTAGGGCAAGTAGCAAGTATAGTAGACGGTATCTATTAAGTTAATGATGGATATATAAATCTTCTTTCAAACTGGAAAAAGATATTAAACGTTTATGATGAAAAATAGAAATCCACTATGCGA
>JAEWIG010000395.1 GCA_023387295.1 Bacillota bacterium
ATATATCGACCTGTACGATGAAAAATCTTTATTACGAAGAGGTACTAGAAGCTTTAAATGAAGGGCAAACAGAGAAGGAAATTTTGCAGACATATGTTGATGAGTATGGGCAAGCTGCACTTCGAACTCCAGGAACAGAAGGTAGCGGAATTCTCGCTTGGATAATGCCAGTAGTAATATTTTTATTAGGTGCTATTGGTGTTGGTTATGGAATTAAGAAATTAACGCGAAAAAACATCGCGGTAGAGACTGAAGAAATTGAAGAAATCCCAGAGATAGAACAAAAAATTGTTGATCAAACTTTTGAAGAAGAACGGCGCAAGCATTTTTAAAGGTTATATAAAAGGTTCTATTAGGGTAGAAATAAGAATTTATTGTGTTAGGTGAGTGTCTAGTTTCAGGGCTAATCCCGACAAACAGGATGTGCTAGTCGCGCTCTTAATTTGTCGGGGAGAGTACAGAGGAAAACTTCTTGAAGTATACCTGGGAGGAACAATCTGATGTTCAGTTGTTCCGAAGGCACTTACGCTTTTCTAGTAAAGGAGCGATTAAAATGGATTATCTATATTTATTCATAGGTGCTGCTATCGTTATAAGTTGTTTTTACTTCATCGTTGCTCCCTTTTTTACTAGTGAGGAGATACCGGTAGCCTATGGAGAAGGCGATGATAATAAGCTTTCTTTGGAAATGATTTATGAGACGGTAAATGAGCTGGAAATGGATTATCTTATGAAAAAGATTTCTAAAGAAGATTTTGAATCAACGAAGAAACGCTATCAGGTTCTTGCCGCAAGTTTTTTAAAGGAAGAGAGCGATATGAAGACGACTCATTTGAAAAAACAGCCGATTGGTGATGAAATTGAACAAGAAATTTTAAGAGAATTGGGCGAATTACGACAACAACAAGGGAGGATGGAGTGATGAGTGATTTGCCTCCATTTCATCCAGATTGGTTAATTTCCTTTTGGCTCGGAACGCCGATTTTAAATAAGTTAAATCCTCATGTTTTTTCACTAGTGGTACTTGTTGTGATAGTTGTTGTGATTATGAAGAGAAGAAAGCGATTAAAACAACAAGAGCCTGATCATAAAGAGATGCAGTTTCAATTACTTTTAAGAAAAAAGTCAGTAATTGAAGAACAAATGAGTCAACTAGAAATGCTAAAGAATCAAGGAGAAGTTTCAGATGAGCAATATTCCAAAAATTTGGAGGAATATAAGCAGCATCTTGATAACGTAAACAAAGACCTGCTTCGATTCACTTAAGAAAGAGTTGGATAATATGCTTGAATTAAAAAATATTACAAAAATAATTGGCGATAAAATCATTTTACGTAGCTTCTCATTAGCATTAGAACGAGGAGAATGTGTTGCGATTATTGGACCAAATGGAGCGGGAAAAAGTACATTTTTTAAAATTGTTGCTGGATTAATGCAGCCAACTAGTGGTGAAATTTATTTAAATGGAGAAATAGTAAAGAAAAAATCTCCTATTTTGAAAAAAAAGATTGGTTATTTAGGACATGAATCTTTTCTATATAATTCCCTTACCCCTTTTGAAAATCTGATGTTTTACGCGAAATTATACAAAGTAAAAAATCGAGAAGAAAAAGCAATGGAACTACTCCATACAGTGGGGTTACATTACTTCAAGGATATTCCGATTCGTTCTTTTTCAAGAGGGATGATGCAGCGTTTAGCCATAGCTCGAGTTCTCCTAGCTGAACCAGATGTTTTACTGCTAGATGAGCCGCACACAGGCTTAGACCAAGAAGCAATTAGTCTATTAAATAGCTTAATTAATGAAAAAAAGAATAATGGTATTTCTATTCTTCTAATTTCTCATGACTTTGAACAAGTGATGAACAATTGTGATAAAGCACTAGTATTAAATAAAGGTAAAGTTGTTACGTTTCAGTCAATTGATCGAAATGCGGGCTTGGTAGCTTTAAAGGAATGGTATGACGAGGCGGTGAATGGGAAATGATGACAATCCTTCAAGATGCACTCGTGATTGCAGGAAAAGATTTGCGTAATGAGCTAAAGTCCAAGCAAATGATTGGGATGATGATTATTTTCTCAAGCCTAGTCATATTAATCTTCAGCTTTGCATTTGATCCGACAAATAATACAGTCAAAGCAATTATCCCAGGATTGATTTGGGTAATCACGATTTTTTCAGGATTATTAGGCCTCAATCGTTCATTTCTAGTAGAAAACGAGAATGATTGTATAACTGGATTAAGAGCAGCACCAATTGATCCGGCAAGTATATATTTAGGCAAGGTTTTTGCAAACCTAGTATTAGTCGCCATCGTACAAGTAATTAGTATTCCGATATTATTCATTTTATTTGATTATCGATTTAATGGAGAAATGATTTGGTTTTTACTCATTGTACTTGTTGCTACAGTTGGTTTCATAATTGTTGGTACATTCTTAGCTGCATTAGCAGCAAATGCCAAAAATAGTGAAATGCTACTTCCAGTCTTGTTATTGCCACTACTAAGTCCATTAATGATTGCGGCAGTTCAGGCGACTAAAGTCGTCTTAGGTCAAGATGGAATTGCAGACGCCATCTCTTGGTTTCAGCTAATGGTTGGCTATGATCTGCTATTCTTTGCAGCATGCTTCTTCTTATTCGAATATTTAATGGAGGGATCCTGATGAAACAACAGTCT
>JAEWIG010000407.1 GCA_023387295.1 Bacillota bacterium
GCCGCAGTGAAGCCAGAAGACATAGTCCAACAGCCCATCGGAATAAAACTTGAGAAAGCTAATTCAGAATCTGAGCAGACTGAGGATGAAGGGCTCAATATGGATGAGGTAATGGCAAAATTTGAAACGACTGACCTTGAGGGTGATGAGATTTTTAATGGTCTCGTCCACTGGTTCGGACTAGATTACACACTCGCTCATGATGCTCTAGCAAACTATGAACCTGATTTTGGCAAGCTAGATGTCACGAAGCAACAGAAGCCCAAAACAAAAAATATTGCCATCCATATTGATTCAAGTGGAAGCATGGCTGCTCACGTTCCAGGTGGGGAAAAAATGACTCTAGCAAAAAGTGCTATCAAGAGCTTTGCCGGAGGATTACCAAAGGATGCACTGATAACGTTACGAGCCTATGGCCATAAGGGAACAGGAAAACCAGAAGATAAAAACCTCAGCTGTTCCAATACGGAAGTGATGTATGAAACGAGTACGTATGATGAGAATGGGTTTACTGGAGCGTTAAACAAATTCAAACCAACCGGATGGACACCGTTAGCCTCTTCGATTCAGGCTGCCTACGATGATCTAAAGGTGAGTGCGACCGAAGAAACAGAAAATATCCTCTATATTGTGAGCGACGGAGTAGAGACATGTGATGGCAATCCGGTGGAAGAAGCGAAGAAACTAGCAGAATCCGATCTAAACGTGAAGATTTATATCATTGGATTTAATGTCGATGATGCTGGGCAAAAGCAACTGAAAGAAACGGCAAGTGCCAGCAATGGGCAATATTACACTGTTAACTCGAAGGTTGAACTTGAGGACACCTTAAAGAAGCTAATGGATGAAGCCATGAACAACATTACAAGACTCAACAAAAATGCGATGACCGGCATCGATATTAACTTTCGTACAGTCGACTTAAGAGAGCAAATACGAGGAATCAAATCCAGATTCATGAAGGTTGTTAGTTCCGAAAATAAGGCTTTAGAAGAAGCTTTATGGAAACTGGAAGATCAAGAGAAACTCGAACAGCCAGATGCCGATGCTATTCGCTCCAAAGTTGAAGAACGTTACGAAGCATTAAATGCCTATGCCGAAACGCTCCTAGATAATGGGATGGGAAAGATTGATAGCAAAAGGGAAGAGTTGTTTAGGATTTTGGATGAGAGTTGATGGTTGATTCTTAATTCGATTTATGGAGGAAACGTTCAATGTTGGAGTCGAAAAGGCGTGCATTCATATTTTTATCCATTTCATTTTTATTAGCAATTATTGCTGGCTTATTTTTCTTACAGAAAATTAAAGAAATAAATAGCGAACTCGGGGGGATGACGAAAATCTATGTGACCGCAACCGATATTCCATCTCGAACTTTGCTTCATCCTAATCATGTAAAACAAGAGGAAATCCCAAATCGCTATGTCAATAACTCGCATGTTACAAATGTTGAGGATTTGATTGATATGGTGTTAGTTGTGCCTCTAGTAGATGGAGATATTATAACGAAATCAATGCTGAAACCCGTATCCAATACGATAGATGAAAACAACAGACTCGTGACAATCATGCAATCTGAAAGGATACGATTTGACGAAGAGCTAGAAGGATTAGATCGAATAGATATTATTATTTCTCATACATTCGATGGAAAGCCAATAACTGAAGTGTTTATGAAAGATGTTTTAGTAGCAGGAGTATTTAAGAGTGAAAAACAATTTTCAGGAATTGCGATTGAAATACAAGCAGAGGATGCACCAAAAATTATTCATATGCAAAACTACGCAGAATCTATGAGAATCTTAAAAGCAAATGTTGGAAAGGGTATCCCTGCTAATAGCGGTGTCGTAGATGAAACTGGGGAAAATGGAGAAATAGAGGAAACAGAGGTAAAAGAGGAAACAGATGAAGGTACTGAGACTTCTCCTCAAGAGAACACAGAAAACAGCGAAGCAACACAAGAAAGTGAAGGACAGAAAGAAAATGAGAATGGCTGATTAATTGAGAAAAACGGAGGATGCAGATGGGTGCTGAGATAAAAGTTTTAATTGTGGGTGAACATGAACAGTCCATTAACCAAATCCGAGGTATTTTAAATAACGTTGATAAAGTTGATATGCTCTCTTATCTCAATCTGAAAAGTGAGTTAGATCGTTTAGCACCAGATTTAATATTCTTAATTGAAACTGAAAATGAGTCGCCTGTAGATGCTTTGGAATATATTCATGCAATCAATCCTTTAGCTTTAGTCGTTTTTATTTCGTTTACGCAAGACTTCGATTTGCTTAAAAGTGTTATGAGAGCGGGAATAACAGATTTTTTTGTCTTGCCTGATGAAAATGCAATGCTATACGGAAGATTAGACAGTATTATGCAAATGGTAGTAGAGCGGAGGAAACAGCTAGATGAAACGGCAGCAACGAGTCAAACCTTTAAACGGGGTAGGGGAAAAATCATTTCTTTTTATAGTGGCAAAGGCGGTTCAGGGAAAACAATCATTTCAAGTGCGTTTGCACAAACATTAAAGTTTGAATCGACCGCCCAAGTGATCTTTATTGATTTGAATTTGCAATATGGCGGTGCGGAGACTCTACTTTCTATTACTTCTAATCGTTCCTTTGCTGATCTCATGCCAGTTATTAATGAGCTTAATGAAAGCCATATACGAAATGTATCTCAGGTTGAAAGACTATCAAAATTGGAAGTTCTTCTTAGTCCTCGTGATGCAGAGGTGGCAGAGCTTTTACCAGAAGGGTTTGTAGCTAGGCTGTTAAGGACATGTAGAAGAAGTTATGATTTTGTAATCGTTGATTTGCCAGTAGCCATTAATATTCATTCATATGCAACACTTGAGGAGTCCGACAAAATTTATTATGTCTTAAATTTAGATACTCCTTCGATTAATACGTTAAAACAGGTCGAGGGGTTATTCCAAAGGCTAGGAATTGAAACGGAAGGAAGAATGGAAGTTCTCCTTAATCAAGTAGGGAAAGAGAACGAGATTAAGCCTAGTGATGTGAAAAATATTATCTCTTACCCGATTGTAGCAAAACTCCCTCGAGACTTTAAAGGGGTACAGGCACATATAAACAAAAGTGAACCTTTTAGAAAAGAAGCTAATGAAAAAAAATTAATCCCATTTACAAAAGGTATTAGGAAATGGGTTGTTCAAATGGTGGAATAACTCTTAAAAGGATTGATGACGGATGTCATTATTTGAAAGAAGAACGACAAGATTAAAGG
>JAEWIG010000046.1 GCA_023387295.1 Bacillota bacterium
GAGTTATACATGCTGTGGTTTAATTAAGAAGGTCGGTACAGAATGATGATGTTTGTATCTGATTTAGATCGAACGCTCATTTATTCGAAAAGAGCTTTAGCCGACTTTAATCACCATGATTATTCAAGTTTAGCTTGTGTAGAACGAAAAAATAATGAAGACGTAGCTTTTATGACGAAAAAAGCAAAAGAATTATTAGAGGTAATAACTCAGCATTGCCTATTTGTTCCCGTTACTACAAGAACATATGAACAATTTAGCCGGATTTTTATATTCAATAATGATATCCCTCTAACATACGCTGTTACGTCAAATGGAGCTTCTATTTTCTATAAAGGAAAAAGGGTTCCTGAGTGGCAGGAGATTGTCCAAAATAGGCTGAAAAAAGAATGTACGCCAATTGATAAAATGATCAAATTAGTACAAGAGTATAAAGTGGCAGGAACGTTAAAAGTTGCCGAAGAGCTTTTCTTTTACTATATCCTTGAAGAAGAAATTTCGACAGATACTATTAATCAGATAAGATTTCTAGCCAGCCACCACGGCTGGAGAGTTTCTATTCAGGGAAGAAAATTATACCTCGTTCCGAAGCCTGTTTGTAAAGGGGAAGCAATCAATTTTATTCGAGAAAAGCATCGTATTCAAACGATTTTTGGTGCCGGTGACTCGATTCTTGATTTTGATTTTCTCAAAAATTGCGACTTTTCATATGTTCCATCACATGGAGAGCTAGGAAAGTTAATTGAATTGAGGGATTACTTTAGCCTTTCTCAGAATCAAGGGGTATTAGCTGGGGAAGAAATTCTAAATGAAATAGCAAAAAGCTTGAAATTATTCGTTAGCAATAGCTAATCCCCTAGATATTTTCTTAGTAAGTAATACAGAACTGCACCAAAAGAACAGGTTGCAAGGAAAATGATCATCGCTACAATTAGAGACAAATGAAAAGAATAGGTTATGATTGTTAGTAATAATGACAGAAAAAATAAATCTATTAAGATAAAAAAACCAGAAAATAGAACATTTTCGACTACCCCTATATCAGCTTCTGATAATCGAAAATGCGCTCGTCTAACTAAATGTCGCATCCGTCTCACCCTCTATTCGTAGTACTTAAGCTTATGCGGGGACGAGAATAAAGGTGAAGGTCTTATCGTAATAAAGGGTTTAAAACGATTTTTAGATTTTCTGTGAATCTTTTTCTCGTTTTTTTCGTATTGAAAAAAAGGAAATAATATAGAAAACATTCGTACCTATGGTATGATAATTGTAAATATACATACTATGGCGCTTTTTTACGATCTTTCGCTTATAGAGGGAAGGGACATTATTATGAATGAACAATACAGTCAAATGAAAAACCACTTTCTGTCTGTTTCCATGGATAATTGGCTAAACACGCTAAAAATGCCAATAAAGGCAAGGCCTCAATACGTGATTCAGCAAGGGACTCTTCATATTGGTCAGGTTGTAGCGCGCTTTTTGGGATTGTCACTAGATGAAGATGAATATTATAACAATTTATACGACTATATCCATACCGAAAAAGCAGGACTTACGTTAATTAGCGATGAAACGCTTGATAAAACGATTGAAAATCAGCAGTTTCAATCCATTCAAAAGGTATTGAATATTAATCGGGAACAACATTTATCCATTAATCGCTTTGTGGCATTTCTTGATGGAGAACAACTCTTACTAAAATCAAAGAATGCTGCTTTACATCGAAAAGTTCGAGAAGCGATGATTGAGTTTTTAAAATTGTTTTCATCAGAGGACCCTGAAGGTTTGAAGAGTCAGGAGTTTCGTCGCGTACTTGTAGATGTCATTAAGTGGACGATCAATCATTTGGGTAAGGAATGGGATAAGGTCAATCCAGAGGAAACAATGCCAAAGTTTTTATGGTATGGTAATGCCAATCGGAGTCAACATTATTTCCTTTATTATTTAATTCAGCTAGGCTGTGATGTCATAATATTTTCTCCTTCAGGAGATGATATGTTTGCCCATTTTAATAGTATTCAAGAAAATCCTTTTATGCATAAATATCCAGAAATGAAGCAGCCAGAGCCTTTTCCAACTGAAAAACGAAGGAGAAGCGCTACCGTTGCTTATCGTGCTTCAAGAGAGATTGAATCAATCTTAAATCACGAAGGTTCCGGTCTATATAAGCCGTGGCAGCTACGAGAATATACTCCATTATCTGTTACATTAAAAACAACCTATGATGAGTTGTTTATATTAATTAAAGAAAAAGCAATGATTCGTCCAAACTTTGAAGTGAAAAATGGACAAGTGAAAATACCCGCAATTTTTGCAAAGGTACAAGGAGTCAGTAAAAACAGGAAAGAGTATTGGGATCGAATACAATTGATTAGTCACTTTGACCATAGCCTGTTAATTAGACGATTTCCATTTACGAATCATATTAATCATGATTTCCGTTTTCACTATCGCAATGCACTTGGAAATGACGGGTTACTTGATCCACAAAAAATGACAACCTCTCATTATTGGAAGTACCAACATTTGCCTACAGGGTTGCAGAACGGCATTGCTACAGCCATTCGAAATATTTGTGCAAGACCACAGCTTAAAGCAATGCACTATGAAGATGTTGAAGAAGTAAAGACTTATCTATTTACGCAAGGGATGCAAATTCCGGCAAGTGTATTAAAGCTTTTACAGAAGTTTGATTATTCACAGGATGTGCCAAAGTTAATTCTTTATAACAATGAATTAAACGGAACAATGACGAGAACGGATGCAGCATTACTACTCTTGTTAAATCAATTTGGTATTGACATTGTTTTGTATAATCCACCAGGTCAAAACGATTTAGAAAATTTTATTCATGATGGTGTGTATGATGTTCATTGGCTCGAAGATGTTGTTTTTGAACAAGAATTTAGAGAGCCATCTTTTTTAAAAAAGGTACAAGGAATTTTTAAAAATTTGAGAGGAGATTGAATGAATGAATCAAATACAGCAATCAAATTTAGATTTATCGTTGCAAAAAACGGAAGATAAGCTATCAGAAGCAACTGTATCTGAATTAAAGCTAGCACTCCGCCAAGACCCAGAAGTTCAAAATCTTGCAAGAGCGATTGATGAAAGAGATCAAATTCAAATTCTTGAGTTTGGGAAAGAGCCAGCAACTCAGATCTCTCGCTTTTCAGACCAAATATTGAGCAATATGAGAACAACAAAGGTTGAAGATTCTGGTGAGCTACTAAAGCAGCTTGGCCGTATTATGGATAAATTCGATAAAAAGGATTTTGAACAAACGTCAGGTGGTTTTTTTGGAAAGCTGTTCAAAAAAAGTGAAAAGCTTGTAGAAAAGCTGTTTGGAAAATATCAAACAATGGGTCAGGAAATTGATAAAGTATATGTCGAAATTTCAAAATACCAAAATGAAATGGTTGACGCTACGACTATGCTTGACCAAATGTATGAGCAAAATTATCAATATTACTTAACGCTAGAAAAGTATGCAGTCGCCGGACAAATGAAAGCAGATGATCTGAAAGCAAATCAATTGCCACAGCTCGAAGCTCGAGCGGCAGCTGGTGACCAAATGGCTGGTATGCAGCTTGATACACTTAAAAATGCGATTGATTTGTTGGAACAAAGAGTATACGACCTTGAGATGGCGAAGATGGTTTCACTGCAAACAGCTCCACAAATTCGTCTTCTACAAAGAGGGAACACAAAATTAATTGGAAAGATTAACTCAGCATTCGTAACGACAATTCCAATCTTTAAAAACGGTCTTATACAAGCTGTTGCTGCGAAAAGACAAAAGCTAGTTGCAGATTCAATGAATGAGCTTGATCGCCGCACAAACGAGATGCTTCTTCGCAATGCCCAAAATATTTCTAATCAAAGCGTAGATATCGCAAGACTTGCTGGTAGTCCAAGCATAAAAATTGAAACCATTGAAGAATCTTGGAACATTATCATTAAAGGTATGCAGGAAACAAGAGCGATAGAAGATGAAAACAAACGCATGCGTGAAGAAGGTACAAAGAGATTAGAGCAGCTACAAGAAAATTTCCAAAAAATAAAACAGAACAACTGATTTAAAATTAATATTTAAAAAAATAATTTTATGAGGTGAGAGAGATGGCAATTAATTTACAAAAAGGGCAACGTGTAGAC
>JAEWIG010000053.1 GCA_023387295.1 Bacillota bacterium
AATGGGGAATGAGTCAACAACAGCACAGGGTGTTTCTTCAGAGCAACTGAAATCCACTGATTTATTTGGTGATGAATTGGAAGGACTGCTCAATTTTTTGCAAAAGAATGATATTCTTGAGCTTGAAAATGGAAAGGAACTATTAGAGCAAGTAGCATTTCAAAGTAATACAGATATCATTAGCATAATCGGGACAGAACTAAATCTATCTAAAAAAGAGCTTTTGGATTTATTGAGTAAGTTGTATGAACAGCTAAGTACAATAAGTGGGAATACGAATGAAGTTCCTTTGAATACTACTGATGAAAATCTGTTAACTGAAATAAATCTAGACGAAATGATAGCCAAGATGATAGAGATGATTTTATCTTTACAAGTTGAAAATCTGACAGTGAAACCTGATAAGAACTTCAGTCAAGCGATGCAAGCTTTAAAGCTTTTCGAATTATTATCTGCTAATAAAGATTCGATGGGCAATCAAAATAAGCTACAAGAATTTATGCGGATGATGAATGAAAAGATAGAAATGGTCTTAAATCAATCGTCTTCAGCGAACAGGCAAGAGTTTTTACAGAAAACATTCAATACTTTGGTGGAAGAGTTGAGTGGAAAAGGCAATGTTCAAACTGAGCAAGTAGGAGAAAATATCGGAAAAGTGTTAGGCAAGACGGATAGCTCCCACCAAGGTTTTATGCAGTTTCAGCAAATGTCAAGACCAGAGCAATTAACTTTAATGGCAAATCAATCGAACAAAACAGTGTCCGCTGAAGAACTAATCAAACAATTTGAGAGCATCTTGTCGAGAAGTCATTTAACAAAAATGGGTGGAACCCAGAGGTTGTTTATCAAATTAAACCCAGAACATCTTGGAGCTCTAAGGATTGAGTTGATTCATAAAGATTCGG
The DNA here is from genome assembly GCA_023387295.1 of Bacillota bacterium. Lineage (GTDB taxonomy): Bacteria > Bacillota > Bacilli > Bacillales > Cytobacillaceae > Cytobacillus. The sequence goes on from JAEWIG010000053.1 coordinate 906, forward strand.
CTATAATCGCTCGTATCCTCACGTCAACATCAGTTGCCAAGGAAATGATGGAATCCCATCTGAATGGATTAAAACAAGCATTTACTTCTCAAAACATTCAGGTGGAAAGAGTTGAAATTTCGCAGCAGTTTACACAGCAGGAACGTTTCTTGAATCGTGAACAACAGCAAGGGCAGGGAAGACAGGAGCAACAGGGCGAAGAGGCTCACGAACAACAAACGAGTGATTTTACTGAATCATTTGAAGAAGCACTGTTAAATATTGAAGCGTAAGGTGTGAACGATTAATGACTAATACAATTGATTCATCATTGTATCTATCAAGCTACCAGAATTCACAACGAAAAACTGGTTCTGATATTTTAGGAAAAGATGATTTCCTGAAAATTTTAATGGTCCAGCTCCAAAATCAGGATCCGACAAATCCGATGCAGGATAAAGATTTTATTGCCCAAATGGCTACGTTTTCTACGCTAGAGCAAATTACCAATATGGGTAAAACAATGGAGAAGTTTGTAGCAGTTCAAGAGCAAAGCCAGCTCATTGCATATAACCAATTTGTCGGTAAGGATATCACTTGGCATAAAGTAACATCAGCAACAGATGCCGGAGGAGTTCCGGTTATTGAAGAAGGAGCAGGTAGAGTAGCTTCCGTGCAATTCAAAGATAACAATGTGTTATTTATTTTAGAAGACGGAACAAAGCTAGAACCTGGGAATATTTCGCAAATCAATGAAACATCTAAAGAAAATTCAATGGTTCAGGCAAGTATGATGATTGGGAGAACGGTTGCTTATTTAGCTGATAAAGTTGAAGCAACAGGGAAAGTCAAATCAGTTTCTTTTAAAGATGGACAAATCGTTTACCACCTTGATGATGAAAAGGGGACGACGATTAAGGGCTCACAAATAACAAAAATTGAATAAAGAGAAGGTGATTGAATGGATAAAATATTGTTTCATCCGATTCAATCGAAAGCCGTTATTAACCCTAGAGGAAAACAAATTAGGTCTGATGGGCAAACGAACCAAAAGTTCGCGACTCATTTCCATAATGCGCTTCAGCCAGAGAGTAATTTAATCGTAAGTAAGCACGCGAAAGAGAGACTACAACAAAGAGCAATACATATTGATGATGCTCACTGGAAGCAAATTGGCGATAAAATTCTTGAAGCAAGAAAAAAGGGTGTGACTGATTCACTCGTATTGCTGAAAGATGCAGCCCTAATAGTTAGTGCAAAAAACAACACTGTCATAACGGCAATGGATCGGGACGAAGCCCGAACTCAAATTTTCACGAACATCAATAGCACAATCATTTTAGACCAATAACATTTGGCTGGACCTGAATAAGGGGGCCAACGCTGCGGAATGACTGAAGCAGCGATTTCGAAAGGAGCAACAAATTAATGCTACGTTCAATGTATTCAGGGATAAGTGGATTAAGAAACTTTCAAACAAAATTAGACGTGATCGGTAATAATATCGCTAACGTAAGTACTGCTGGATTCAAAAAGGGTCGTGTGACATTTAAAGACGCCATGAGCCAAATGTCAGCAGGTGCAAGTGCTGCAACCGAAAATCGCGGTGGTAAAAACTCGATGCAAGTTGGATTAGGTTCCTCTCTATCAACAATTGACACCATCCATACGGGTTCTAGTTTACAAACGACAAATCGTCCGGAAGACCTTGCTATTCAAGGAGATGGGTACTTTGTTGTGAAGGAAGATAATGCAGAATACTATACTCGTGCAGGTAATATGTATCTTGATAATAATGGAACATTGGTTAATGGGGATGGATATAAGGTACAAGCCTATCAAGTAGATGATAAAGGTAATGTATCCAGTGCATATGGAAATGTTACTATAAATGTTAATGCATTATTACCAGCAACTACAACGAGCGAAATCACAATTTCAGGTAATTTAGATCCCAATACATTAGAGGATGAAATTTTTACTCAACAAATTAAAGTTGTAGATGATAAAGGCAAAGAACATACGATTGATGTGCATTATAAAAAAACTTCACCACCACCAACAGCACCAACCGCTCAAACATGGGATGTATATTTTAATCAAGATATTGATACTATTAAAGCAGGTACAGGTACAGTTACTACAAAATTATCAATAGATCCTGCAGGTGTAACAACAATAGCAACCAATCCAATTAGTATAGGGCCATTACCTGGTGCGACTGCAGCAAGCACTATTACTCTAGATGCAACAGACTTAACGAGTACAGCGGGTTCTGGTATCTCTATTATGTCAGCGCCAAATGGCTTTACTGCTGGAAAACTAGAAAGCTTCAGTGTAGGTGCAATGGGTGAGATAAATGGAGTATATTCAAACGGACAAGTTGCCACACTTGGTCGCTTAGCAATTGCCAAATTCAGTAACACATCAGGTTTAAATAAAGCTGGAGGAAACCTTTTCCAAGAAACAATTAACTCAGGCGTAGCTAATATCGCAGCAGCCGGTGATGGTCGCGGTACAATTGCTTCTGGTACTCTTGAAATGTCCAACGTTGACCTTTCAGAAGAGTTCACTGAAATGATCACAGCTCAACGTGGTTTCCAAGCAAACAC
>JAEWIG010000129.1 GCA_023387295.1 Bacillota bacterium
TCCTTATGCATGGTACTCCCCCATTTCTTTAACAAATGTATCAATTTCTTCCTTCGTTCTTAATTCTGTTACGGCTACTAACATGTGGTTTTTCAAGTCCGAATAATCACGACCTAAATCATAGCCACCAATAATACCTTTTTCAAGAAGCTTTACATTTACTTCTTTAACTGGAGTATTTAATTTAACAACAAATTCGTTAAAAGACGGACCTTCAAAAGCAATTTCAAAGCCATTTTCTTTGAACTGCTTTTTCGCATAATGGGCTTTCTGGATATTCGCAAGTGCCATTTCCTTCACGCCTTTTTTCCCTAGCGCTGTCATCGCGACAGAAGCAGCAAGTGCGTTTAATGCTTGATTCGAGCAAATATTAGATGTCGCTTTATCACGGCGAATATGTTGCTCACGAGCTTGCAATGTTAGTACAAAGCCTCGACGACCTTCTTCATCAACCGTTTGACCTACAAGACGCCCTGGAACTTTTCTTAACAATTTATTTGTCACAGCAAAATAGCCACAGTGAGGGCCACCAAATGCTGTTGGAATTCCAAAAACTTGCGCATCTCCAACAACAATATCAGCACCAAGTTTTCCTGGCGGTGTTAGCGCACCAAGAGAAAGTGGATTGCTTGATACAACAAACATCGATTTATGAGCATGAATAAGTTCTTCTAATTCTTTTAGAGGTTCAATTCTTCCAAAGAAGTTTGGATACTGCACAATAACAGCTGCAATCTCGTCATTCATCATTTCCTTCAGTGCGTCAATGTCTGTTACCCCATCCTTCTGCGGGATTTCAATGACTTCGATATACTGACCTTTGGCATACGTCTTTACAACTTCTTTTGATTCTGGATGAACCGCACTTGAAATAAGGACCTTTTTGCGACGGGTTTGTCCTGTACTAAGCATGGCAGCTTCAGCTAAAGAAGTCCCTCCATCATACATTGAAGCATTCGCAACATCCATGCCAGTTAGTTCACAAATCATCGTTTGGAATTCAAAAATGGCCTGAAGCTCCCCTTGAGAAATTTCTGGCTGATAAGGTGTGTAAGCCGTATAAAACTCAGAACGGGATATTACATGATCGACAATAATTGGCATGTAATGATCATAAACTCCTGCTCCTAAAAAAGATGTGTTCGTTTTTAAATCTGCATTTTTTTGTGCCATTAAAGTTAACTCTTTCATAAGAGCCGATTCTGTTGCAGCAGGTTTAATATTGTATTCACCTTTAAATCTTACACGTTCAGGAATATCATGGAATAACTCATCGATAGAGTTTACACCGATTGCTTCAAGCATTTCTTTTTTATCTGACTCAGTCAGAGGTAAATAACGATGTTTCATCATAAAACTCCTCTCCTATTTATTCTCTCTTTTATAGAAAGGCGTTGGTGCCACAACTGCTTTTAGGCGCTTTCCGCGAATTACTACTTCTACTTCATTTCCTATATTCGTTTCATCGATTTTTAGTAAAGCTAAACCGATATTTTTCTTTAATGTCGGAGATTGCGTTCCTGTTGTCACTTCCCCGATTTGTTCCTCTCCCTTATAAACAGGATAGCCATGACGAGGAATTCCACGATCAATCATTTCAATTCCAGCAACTTTTCGAGTTAAACCATTTTCCTTTTGGCTTAATAAAACTTCTTTTCCGATAAAATCAGCTTCTTTATTTACTTTAACAGCGAAGCCAATTCCTGCTTCTAAAGGAGTAATATCCCCGGAAATTTCTTGGCCGTAAAGGACAAGATTCGCTTCAAAACGTAATGTGTCACGAGCACCTAATCCACAAGGAATAACGCCTTCTTCTTTCCCAGCTTCTAAAATATCTTTCCAAACGGATACGATATCGCTCGCATCACAATAAACTTCAAAACCATCTTCACCTGTGTAGCCTGTTCTAGATACAAGCGCTTTATTTCCGTTTAATTTAACATCATTTTGGAATTTAAAGAATCCAATATCGGCTAAATTTGAATCATTCGCTAGCTTTTGTAGCACTTGTTCTGCTAATGGTCCTTGAATAGCAACTTGCGCCATGTTATCAGAAAGGTTTTCGATTTGGACATCGCCTTCAAGATGGTCAGAAAGCCATTTATAGTCTTTTTCAATATTTGATGCATTTACAACTAGTAAAAAATGATCGTCTGTATATTTATAGACAAGTAAGTCATCAACAGTTCCGCCATTTTCATAGCACATGGCTGTATACTGAACACCAAATTCCTTCAATTTTGAAATGTCATTTGTCATCATTTTCTGAAGATACCGGATGCTGTCTGGTCCTTTTACTTCAATTTCTCCCATATGGGAAACATCAAATAAACCAGCCTTTGTACGAACTGCTTCATGTTCCTCTTTGATGCTTGAAAACTGAACAGGCAGATCCCAACCCCCAAAGTCAATTGTTTTCGCACCATAGTCTTTATAGACTTCAAACAATGGTGTCCTTTTCAACTGTGACATTCACTCGTCCCCCTTTAATCCTTTAATAAAGTTTTAAAATTGCCATGTCATCCTTATGCTTAGTATCGATAAACGAAAAAAAGACACAAATCTCCCTCTAAAATGAGAAGATCCCTGTCCTTGCACCTGAAAGTTTACCGATATTCGGCTTTCCCCTTTGGTGGCTCGATTTTTAAAAGCGTAAGGTAAGTAGAGCTAGGCTTATCCTAACAAAAGCTGCTACCTTTTCTTAAAAAAGAGCGCTCTCCAGAGTTACGTCAAACAAGAGTTCTTTTGCCTGAGAGATTCACAATATCCATTGCTTGCTCCTTCGGCGCTACAAATGTAGTCTCTCCCCTTGTCATCATCCGCATTATAAAATTTTCCAAGTTGGTTCATACTAAGCGAAAATAGCATATGACATTGCAATATTTCCAAATAGGCTTATTTTAAAGCGATTACATCTGCCTATTTTGGCAAATCAAAATGGAAAATCCTTTTCCTAAACACATCAAACAAAGTGTTTGTGGCAAATTTCAAAACTTTCAAAGCTATTATCATCCTACCATTAGAAGCACATTTGAGCAATGAATAATATTTTTTCATCAAAACTTCTACTTCCTATTATAAGGGGTTGGTTTCATGCCTGTACAAATAGAATTTGATTCTTCTTGGAAAAATGAATTTTTGAAGCGAATAGATGAAGACGGTCCATGGGGAAACTGGGAGCTATATAAATTAGCAATTGAAGTGGAAAATCACACCATTATTCCTGAATTTGAAGGGTTACAGACACATAAGCATTTATCAGGTCTTACCCCTTTACCACATCAACTCGAAGTGGCAAAACAGGTTGTTGAAAATATGAATGGAAAAGCTATTCTTGCAGATGAGGTTGGTTTAGGAAAAACAATAGAAGCAGGGTTGATTCTAAAAGAATACATGATTCGAGGCTTAGTAAAAAAAGTACTAATTCTCGTTCCCGCCTCCCTCGTAACCCAATGGGCATTTGAACTAAACACGAAGTTCTTTATTCCTGCAATTACACAACGAAAAAGCTATGTATGGGCGGAGTACGATGTCGTTATCTCTTCTATTGACACCGCTAAACGCTCTCCTCATCGAGAAATTATTTCTGAGCAAAACTATGATCTCATTATTATTGATGAGGCACATAAGCTAAAAAATAATAAGACAAAAAACTATGAATTTGTCCAAAATCTCAAGAAGAAATTTTGTTTACTATTAACAGCGACCCCTATCCAAAACAGGATCAGTGAAATATTTAATTTAGTGTCCCTATTAAAACCAGGTCATTTAGGAAATGAATCTGTTTTTTACGAGAAGTATCATAAAGATTCCCGAAGCTTAAATGATGATGAGCACTTGAAAGCTCTGGTCAATAAAGTGATGATTCGAAACCGCAGAGAGGATACGGGGATTGAATGGAAAGAGAGAAGGGTTGAGACCATTGCAATTGAATTCTCTCTAGAAGAAAGAGAACTTTATGAGGCTATTACTAATCTTCGCGGACAAGATAATTGGATTAGCACAAACCAGTTTTCGATTATGACGTTGCAACGAGAAGCTTGTAGCAGTAGAGAGGCTGTTTATTTCACACTAAAAAAAATGCTTGAACGAACCGAAAATCCTTCAAAATCTTATGAGGCACAAATATCCTCTTTACTATCATTAGTTGAAGCAATTCCCAAAAATGCCAAAGCAGAGAAAGCGCTCGAATTAATTCAGCAAATTAATGATAAAGTAATCATTTTTACGGAATATCGTGCCACACAGCTATTCCTACAATGGTTCCTAAAACAGCATAACATAACATCTGTTCCATTTCGTGGTGGTTTTAAAAGAGGCAAAAAAGACTGGATGAGAGAGCTTTTTCAAAAGAACGCTCAAGTGCTTATCGCAACCGAAGCAGGAGGAGAAGGAATCAACCTACAATTCTGCAATCATATTATCAATTTTGACCTGCCATGGAATCCGATGAGACTAGAGCAAAGAATTGGTCGAGTCCATCGTCTCGGTCAGGAAAGAGATGTCTATATTTATAACTTCGCAACAAAAAACACGGTTGAAGAGCATATATTAAAGCTCTTGTATGAAAAAATCCACCTATTTGAAAAGGTAATTGGCGATTTAGACGATATCCTAACGAAACTTGAGTTCGGTAATGTAGAAGACCATTTAATTGATATTTTCGGAAACTCTACGTCAGAAGGGGAAATGAAAATCAAGATGGATAATTTAACGTCCATGATACAGTTTGCTGAAGAGTTAAAGGAAGGTGAGGCAAATGCAGCAACAGGAAATTCATCAGTTTATTGAACGCTATTTTCAAGCAAATGGCTGTACGATTATCGAAAATGGACCAGGATTTATTACTGTTCAATTAACGATTGCATTAGATAAAGTGCTGATGAATCGACCTTTTTATTGGCATTATTTAGAGAAAACAGGAGGGATTCCGAATCCCATGCAGCTAACATTGATTACGAATCCCCAAGTAGCTCCAAAAAATCTAAAAGGAGAACATATTCATTTCGGTTCTCCCCGTTTACATCAAATATTTTCATCAACAAAAAATCTTGCAGGTTATGTGCAGCAATATGAAAAGCAAAGCAAAGCTGAGAACAAGCAAACTCCATTGAAGCCTTGGCTCGGAATGAATATTCGAATATCCTATCAATGTGACCGAAAACGAGATGTATTTAAGTCCATCGGCTTGCAATTAATTAACGGACAAATGGTAGAAAGCTTTCATGAAAAACTCCTAGCTATAGAGCTTTCACGCAAAATACCTGATTACTCGTTTACAATTTCTCCACTTATTAGGCCTAAAAGCGGAATCGTAAGAGTTGAAAAATTTCTAAAAGATCAAATTGAACTAGAGGATCATACTTGGGCAGAAGAAGCAAAATTTCGCTGGGAAAAGGATCTACAATTGCTTGAGCATTTTTATGAAGATGTTGAGGAAAAAGGGGAAGTGTATGAAATCGAAAAACTAGCATTAAAGGAGCAGTACGAACCCAAAATATCCATCTCTGTCATCAATGGAGGATTATTTTACTTAACAGAGGAAGCCATTTAAATAAAACTTAGAGCGAAAAAAAGAAACCATTATATTGGTTTCTTTTTTTTGATTCTTTTGAAAGTCTGATCGTAGAGAACATAAGGAAACAATCCAAACCACCGATAGATAAAAGGCTCTTTTAATTCCTTTTTCTCCATCCGGCTTTGTTTCCGCTCTTCTCTTGGCTGGTCCAAAATTTTCACAACCGTTTGGGTAATGTATTTTACATAATCATTTGAATTCAATGATTACCTCCACCTTTAGAAACACCTTAAATATTTCAGTGCTTTTTCTCTAAGTATGTCCTTTTAGGATGGTTTTAAACAAAGTACAATCTCTTTAACAATTTCATCAACTTTTTTCCCAGTCGTATCAATGACAAAATCAGCTGTATCTTTGTATAAGCTCATTCTTTCCTCATAAAGCTCCGTGATTTTTTGTTTCTTATCCCCTTTTAGTAAAGGGCGTGACTTGTCTTGTTCGAGCCTTTTCATGATTTCTTCAGGCGTCGCAAATAGAAAGAAAACCAGTCCATTTTCTTTTAACAGCTGACAATTTTCTTTTCGAGTAATGATTCCTCCACCCGTGGTAATAACGGCTCTTTCATGAAGTAATTGACGTAATGTATTCGTCTCCTGTTCCCTAAAAAACATTTCTCCATCCTGTTCAAATATTAAATTAATGCTTCTTTTCTCACTTTTAACAATTTCCTCATCTGTATCAAAAACAGGAAGCTGTAAATACCTGCCTAATTCTTTACCAATTGTCGTTTTCCCAGCACCCATAAAGCCGATTAAATAGATTGAATCCATGTCATATCCCCTGTTTAGTTTTTTTCAATCCATTTTATCATTTTCTTAAGCTCTCTGTCATAATAACCGATACCTGAAACAACTTGCCGTCCATCCATTCTTAAATCAAATGTAACTTTCAGTAACCCTTCCATTAGCTTTTCGGACCGATATTCAACTTTACCTTCTGAAAAAATATACAAACCTGTAGGATATACATCTTCTTCTAGCTGTAATAACTCATTCTCTACATTCATGACCGAACTTAAAAAATAATATTCTTGCTTTAGAATAATCGTGGATTCTTTATTTAACCTTTTCTCTGCTAAAAATTGTTCTAGGTAGATTGTTAACAGGAGAGAAATGAGCAGAATTAAACAGAAAGTAAGAGGATAAGTAAATCCCTTTTCGTTACGGACCATCATAATCCTCCAATTGGAGATAGGAATACACTTTTGCAGAATAGGATTGATTAAATAGATCTTTTACAGAAATCATGACTCCATCCTTTAAAATGTTAAAGTGTACAGAGTCAACCTGTTGCAAGACAACCTCGTGTCCAGCAACATTCACTCGTCTCCGAATGCTATTTCGATATTTTTCGTAAAGAACTTCTTGCCCATTTCTCTGCAAAATTAGCCTTCCACTAATTACTGTGACTTTGTCAGACACTCTCACTTCTTTTTTTAGCTGATTAATAAATACATCCCACTCCATGGTTTGTGTTCTTGCTTCAAAGCGGTCGTTTTGGAAGAGAAATTTAAAGCTAAGGGGAATAAAGGCAATAATTAGGAGAAAAATAGAAAAAGCATAAAGCATCTCAAGCATTGTGAAACCTAAGTTATTCCAATATCTCACATAATTTTTTCTCCTTCTGAAAAACATCGACATATCGAATACATACCTCCATTACAGCTTTTCCATTCATTGATTCTTGCTTCATTTCATATTCCGTTTGATTTATCGTTAATGTGTCGTGAACTGAGAGGACACCTTCCTTTTTCGCAGTAATCAATCCTTCATATAATAGCTTCACGGCAACATTTTCCTGTTCTGCTTGGATAGACTGTTTCATAGTCTTCATGATTAAAGGAAAGATGACTCCTGCAATGATTAACCATGCTGCTAATGTTAGTAGTAGCTCCGCTAAAAAATACCCATTACTCTTTTTCAACATAAAATCTTCCCTTTCCAATTAAAAAGGTAAGCCTATATTTATCTTTTCCTACGAAAATATTGATGGAGCCAAATTTATTAATATTTCCGTCTGGCTGAAATTGAAAAAACAGCTGTTGTGATCCTATAGCAACAGTAATCCCTTCTGGAATATCTCTTCTTATAAGAAAATCCTTTGTATCTCTGCCCTTTATATAGTACATATTTTGCTCTGGTATAAAATAAACGTACACTTCATGCTGATGGGATATAGCGTATTGCTGTCCATAATATAAATCAGCCTTTAATTGATTAAAGAAACGTTGTTTTTCAAGAAAGAAGAATTGAGGTTTTAGGACAAATGCTAGTATAGAGGACATAACGAGGAATACACTTAAAACAATTAGTGCTTCAATTAACGTAAAGCCGCCTTCTCGCCTGTTAACTAAGGTGTCGATTCTTCCCCTACTTTTTCTGCTTCTACTTTTCCTTCTGAGGTAATGGATATTTCCGCTCCATTTGGACATGTATTTTCTCCTTCATTTAAATACTTTTCATCAATGAGAGCTTGGATGTTTGCAGGCTTTTCTCTTTTATCAATTTCGTATGCCTGAACTTGAGCCTGTACCATCTGCACAAATGCCTCACAGCCTTTATTATTAATTTTCGAATTGTGCTTCGTTACGTTTGGAATCGTAATGATGAGCAAAACTGAAATCACTAATAATACAATCATCATTTCGATCAAAGTAAATCCTTTTTCATTCATTATTTTCATGCTAAAATCCCTCCAATAGATGAAACATCGGTAATAGTACAGCTAAATACATGGACACAATTAATAAACCAATCAAAAGATACAAACAAGGTTGAATAATTTTTAATAATTTCTCGGTCCGTTCTTCAAGAAGATTTAAACAATATCTACTGAAAAAAAATAGCTCCGAATCAAGCTTGCCATTTTTTTGTCCATGTCGAATGATATTAGCTAATTCTTTTTCGAAAAATGGGAACGCAATTAGGATGTCTTCAAGTCCATCTCCCCTACGTAAGCCCAATTTGATTTCTTCCCCTAACTCTTTATAAAAAGGTTGCTTGTCATTATGCTCGAATAATCGAAGCGCCTCATGAATAGATAGTCCTCCTGCTAATAAATAGCTCATTTGGATCGAAAAATAGTGGGTATTGAATAATTTGAAAAATAAGCCAACCACAGGAATAGAGGTAAGAATTTTCTTCTGTCTAATTTGGGGAAGTTTACGGAAATGGAAGAAAAAATAACTGAGGAGTAAAAGACTTATAATAAATCCTCCAGTAATAAAAAACGGGAAAACATCTCCAAAATAATAAACAACTTTCGTGAAAAAATTTTGTTCCAACTGCATTGATTGAAATAACGAGGAAAACCGAGGTAATATTAAATTTTCAACAAAAACAAATAATACGGCCGTAATAAAAATTAGTAATAGTGGATAAACAAGCAACTTTTTCAACTTTTCAAAATCCCCATCCCTTTTCAACATCATTTCGCTTCCTTCTCGAAATGCATTTGCAAGTCCACCATGCTGCTCTGCAAAATACACATAACCAATTAAATGTTGATTAAATTTTAAATTGGAGAGAATTTGATGAAAGGGATATCCTTCTTTTAGAACTGCTAGAGATTCCCTAACTTCTGCTTTCTTTTTTTGCGGCAATTGAAAGCTAATCGATTCAATTGCTTCAGATAGCGGATAACCTCTAGCAAGTAACTCACCTGTTCTTTTTAGCAAAAGACTTTGTTCTTGGAGAGTCCATTTACGCTTTTTCATGATCGAGCACCCACCGGTCATATTCTGCTTCTTTAATATAGCCAAGAGCAATCCCCTTAGTTATAACGTTTCTTAAAGTTTGATAATGAATGGATACTTCTTCTCCCTTTGCCTCTTTCATTGCTGTATTTAATGCCTTTCCTGCCAGTAATTCAAAGACACTTGCTCTCTTCCATCTTCCATAACAGTAACAATAAGGGGAACATTCCCCTTTGCAAAAAGGACAAGATAACTCTACAAGTCTTTGTGCGGTAATCGCTACTAGTGTCTGCTCAATCTCCAGCAAATTAACGCCAAACTCAAGCAAGCGATAAATCGCTCCTTTTGCATCACGAGTGTGCATCGTTGAAAGCACTAAATGACCTGTCATCGCTGCTCTTACGGCAATTTTTGCCGTTTCGGCATCTCTTATTTCGCCAACCATAATGATGTCAGGATCATGCCGCAAAATGGCTTTTAACCCTGTCGCATAAGTAACTCCAGCTTTTTCATTTACTTGAACTTGAAGAACGAGATCATTTTCTTTTTCAATTGGATCCTCGAGAGTAATAACATTTCGGTTAAACAGATGGGACGTTTCATTTAAAAGGGAGTAGAGAGTTGTGGTTTTTCCAGATCCAGTCGGACCTGTGAACACAATTAAACCGTGGGCATGCTTTAATAATGCAAGGAGTTTTCGTGTCATTTTAGGAAATAAGGAAATTTGGAAGAAGGGAATTTGGTCTTGCTGTTGAAGAATTCGAATAACAAGGCTTTCATTATGAGCAGATGGAAGTGTGGAGAATCGAAGACCTACTATTTTGTCATTAATAATGTACGAATAAGCACCACTTTGCGGTCGCCTTTTTTCACCAATGTCCATGGAAGCAGTAAACTTGAAATGGGCGATTAGTCTGTCGCATTCTTCTTTCGGGAGATAAAGTCTTGGGATTAGCTTATTTGCGAGGCGCATTTGGATAAGTGTATCTTTTCTACGGGGGACAATGTGGATATCAGAGGCATGATTTCTAACGGCATCAGTAATAATACGTTCAGCAAGCTTTTCAATTGTATTCAATTGAAGAGAACACCACCTTTTCAAAATAACTAGAATATTCCACTTTATTATACAATTTCCATCTCCAAATGACAATTTATTTGTATGAAGAAATCAAATTAACTAACATTAAAACTATATATGAACATTTTTCTTGAGTTTGTGACAAATTGTGTAAGCTACAATTGTGAACATTTTATAAACTTATGGTGAATACAGTGTTAACATTTAATACCTATTATATAATAGACTCATTATCCAGACCCGAGGTGATCTAGGTGGAGCAAACATTAAAAATAACAAACGTCTTATCCGATCCAACACGTTTCTACATTTATCAATACATTACAAAGCTTCATAAAGAAGTTACTGTACAGGAAATTGCTGAAAATTTCGAAATTCATCCGAACGTAGCAAGACTACATCTTTCTAAGCTAGAGGATGTTAATATGCTCGTATCTGATACACAGAAAACCGGTAAGGGTGGAAGACCAAGTAGACTTTATCGCTTATCAGATGATGTCATTCAGCTTAACTTCCCATTCCGCGATTATCAGCTGCTATCAAAAATTGCGATTGAAACAATGATTACTTTAGGTGATGTTGGAAAAAAAGCAATGTATGATACAGGGAAAAAATTTGGTCAAGAATTAATTGTGCAAGAAAAAAATAATGCCTTTTTAAATGGCATTGAACTTTCATTTGAACAAAAGCTAAACATCTTGAAGAATGCATCAACTATGGCAGGATTTTATCCAGAATTTGAAATAAATGATGATCAAACAAAAATTTTCTTTCAAATTTTCAACTGTCCTTTTAAAGAAGTTGCTATGGAACATACAGAATCCGTTTGTAACATGCACTTTGAATTTCTAAAGGGAATGTTTGAGTCATTATTTGAATCAATAGAATTAGTTGAAAAACAAAATATGATTAGCGGCTGTGAGTCATGCACGTATCATGCAATCGTCACACAATAACTACAAAGATTGTTTACTTTTACCATCTAATTAACTTATAATATGAAATGATGTACTTATAACATGTGATTGTATACTAACAAGGGGAAAAGGAGGGATACATATGGACCGTATGTTCAGAGTATGTGGTTTTTGGACAGGTATTTTCGCTATTATGTTCTTCGTTGGAGGCATGTACACAACATCTTTAATCTTCTTTGTTCAAACAGGATTTTTCCTAATTTTAAGCTACTTAAAGCTAACAGAACGTATGTATTTATATGTTTTCGGAGGCTATTTAACAGTGTTCTTCGTCGGTTTCACCTATTGGACAAC
>JAEWIG010000130.1 GCA_023387295.1 Bacillota bacterium
ATTCAGAACCATTTGCTACGAAATATGCGTTTGAAACAAAAGGTAATGATAAAGATATTTCAATAAATATTATCAATAAGAAATTTGCTAAAATAAAGCTGATTAAAGTTGATGCTAATAATGCGAATATAAAATTAAAAGATGCAAAATTTGAAGTTAGGGATATGGGCGGAAAACTCATGAATGTAATTGAAACAGATAGTAATGGAGAAGCTGTTTCAATAGAATTACCGCCAGATGATTACACGTTAACTGAGATTGCAGCACCATCAAAATACGCACCAATAACACAGCCTAAAACTATAACATTAAAAGCTGATCTAAGTACTAATTATGTGCAAACGGAACAAGTAACTAACGAGTTAATCAATCAAGCGGTAGAGTTAACAAAAGTAGATGATAAAGATACTAACCATAAATTATCTGGGGCAGTATTCACATTACATTCAGCTGTAGATGGAACGCAAGTGAAAAAAGATAAAGATGGTAAAGATTTACCTAATCTCGTGACGAATTCTCAAGGGAAAATTTCTGTAAATAATCTAGAGGCGGGTAAATACTACTTCCTAGAAACAAAAGCACCAGAATATTATTTATTAGGTGCTACAGAAGCAGACCGTAAAACGAAAATTTTTGAAATTGAAGCTAATCAAACGACTTTTTCTACCGTTACGAAAGAAAACACACGTGGTCAAGGTGAAATAAAGATTACAAAAGTGGATGCATCTAATAATTCAATTCTTATAGATGATGTTAAATTTGAACTTTCTAGAGATGGAGTTCTTATCGATACACAGGTAACAGCAGGTGGAATCGCGACATTTAGTAATCTACCTTATGGAACATACACATTAGTAGAAACAGAAGCAAATCCAGATTATATTCTTGATTCTTCAGAGATAACAATCGTGTTAGATGCTCAAACAAATGGAGAAGTTAAAACACAAACAATTAAGAATACTAAAAAGGATCATTCTGTTCTATTAACGAAATATAATTCGAACAAATCCCAAAAACTAAAAGGTGCAATTTTCGAATTAAGAAAGGCTAATGGTAATGATGAGTATGAAGTTGTAACAACAATAGATGTTGAAAAATTAACAACGGGTGATAACGGAGAGATTCATCTCATAGAATTACCAGTTGGAAAGTATCAATTAATCGAAATAACAGCACCTGCTGGTTATAGATTAGACAATAAACCGGTAGAGTTTGAAATTTTAGAGAATCAAGCACAACCTTTACAAGTTGAAAAAACGAATAGTAGAATATCAGTAGGTGGAGGAGGCGGAAGTTTCCCAGAGGAGCCAGGAACCCCTCCAACAGATCCGAATAACCCAGGTGACCCGAATAACCCAGGTGACGGAGATAACCCAGGGGATCCAAACAAGCCAGGTGGCGGAGATGACCCAGGAGATCCAAACAAGCCAGGTGACGGAGATAACCCAGGGGATCCAAACAACCCAGGTAACTCGAATAACCCGGGAGATCAAACAAACTCGGGTAATCCAAGTACTCCGGGCAATGTAAATAACCCTGGTAATTCCCAAGGAGTCGGGAATCCGAACAATGTGAACAAGCCAGGCAAGCAACCAGGTAGTACTTTGCCGCAAACAGGAGAACAGGCAAATGGAGCTTTACCATTAGCAGGCCTAGCATTAATTCTCATCGGAATTTCGCTGTTGTTTAAACGTAGAAAAGCAGAATAATAAAAAGAGTGAGGAAAGAAAACATCATGTTTCCCTTTCCTCACTCTTTATTTTTTTGCGTATTTGCTAGTTTATGAGATTTTAAGTGAAGCTTTTTTACCTGTTGCTTTATTTGTATAAATCAATTGATTCTTTTCAATATACAGATCGATAGAGTGAATTTTATTAAGCTGCTTCATTTTTGAACCGTCAATATTAGAGCGATATAAGAATCCTCCATTTGCATAATTACTGAAATAGATTGCCTTATCCGTAATTGCAAAATATGGGGCACTTACATTAAGTAATTTTGTTTTTCCAGTACCATCAATTTTCATTCGGTAAAGCTTATTATTATCTTTACTATTTGAGTAATAATAGTAAGAATTATGTTCTCGAACTGTAGAGAAGTCTTGAAAATAAGCATATTTATTGCTCTTTGCTACTGGAAACTGCTTGTCATCCCAAGAATGGTCCTTTTTTAAAGTAACTGAAGGAACAAGAAAATATTTATAACTAATTTCGCCAACTCTATTAGGAACTGGATCATTCCACGTGGCATCAATATAGAAATATTCTCCATCGACTTTTACTAAATTCCAAGCATGATCCCCGCCATCGGCCTTGCCAGTAACATAGTGTGTTTCAATTCCGACTTTTTCAAGTAACAGCTTCATTGTTTTGGCATAACCTTCACAAACAGCTATTCCATTCATTAATAGTCCATAAGGAGTGTACGATGCTTCAGGTACTTTGTTTTGCTTAAAATTATCCCAATCATACGCAGTATTTAGGACGATATAATCATGGATCGCTTTTACCTTATCGAAATCAGAGTAACCTGGTTTTATCGTCACTTTAAGAATACTATTTATTTTTTCTTCTTGCTTCTTTACCATTTCTTTTATTTTAGTAGTAGGGTATTTATATTTAAGTTCAATTTTTCCATCAGAATAGATCTTTGTTCCCTCATGTTGAAAATAAAATATCTCAGGATGATCAGCTAGAACTTCATCTATAATAGGGCCAATTTCTTTATATGAGATGGACTGTGATGGAAAAGTAGTAGTGCTTTTATAGCTAGTTATGGAGTTTAAAAGATTATTATATGTTTCCTGATGAGGTGTAATCTCTTTTGCAGAGGTAGGCAAGCCAATGGCTAGTAGAAATGCCAGAATAAATGGAACAATAAAAAACCCTTTCTTAAACAAAATGAATCTCTCCCTTACGACTTCATTCTTTTGAGAATAAATACGGTAACCCAGCCATCATAGCTATTTTGCCTTAGACCTGTGGCTTTGCGTCTCAATTTTTCAATTGATTTGCGTTTATTATTAGTTCAATACTACTAGTATAGTATACTAGCTATTTTTTTGATAGTATTCATAATTAGGAATTTTTACTTAGATAACTAAATGGACAATCACTTTGCTTTACTTTGTTGAATAGTGTTATTATTTCAATAATATTGTTATCGAAGGGATGAAGAGGATGTCATTAGAAAATGTAAAAGCTCATTTTAAACAATGGAATCGTGAAAAGGATATGATGGAGTTTGAGGCTTCAAGTGCAACAGTAGAGTTAGCGGCAAATGTCATTGGTGTGTTACCTGCACGGATTGCTAAAACACTATCCTTTCGAGGCGAGGACGATCAAGCAATCTTAGTTGTTGCAGCTGGGGATGCGAAAATTGATAATAAAAAATTTCGCCAAACATTTAACATGAAGGCGAGGATGCTCTCACCGGATGAGGTTCTAGAACAAACAGGTCATGCTGTTGGTGGGGTTTGTCCGTTTGGTCTCATCAATCCTCTACCTGTTTATTTAGATATATCGATGAAACGCTTCGAAACAGTCTTTCCGGCTTGTGGCAGTGCGAACTCAGCAATTGAATTAACCTGCGATAAATTATTCGAATATTCATACGCTAAAGAGTGGATTGACGTTTGTAAAGGATGGGAAGAAGAGTCGGAGAAAGAAACGGTAGCAACGAACAGGGGGCAACTATAGAAATTCAAGAAGGATATCGACTTGGAAACTTTTTAGTGTTGTTAATAAATAAATAAATAAATCGTCGTCGGATTCAATGAACAAGCCTTGATGTACGAAGTAATCACCAGCACAGTGAAATGAATCCGACGACATTTACTCTCTAAATAGAGAGCAGAAAACTATTCCTTAATATAATTCGCCTTACTATTAAAGACAGGTTCCGCATCATTTGGCAGAAACCATTGTGTTTCAAGAGGAATTTGCTGTTCATCGAAAAGCATCTTTAACTCTTCCATAAAAACGCCTCGCGTCATATCACAGGAAGGACTACTTTGTATACCAAGTATTCCTGTTATCTCGTAACCACATCTTTTGTACTCAATTAATTGCTCGATAACGGGCTTTAAGATTTTTTTGCAGTGTTCACGATAGGATTCATTGTCATATTCTTCATAAGTCATAGGAGGTCTTTCTAGTCCAAGAAATGTAAATTCAGGGCAAGGTAATTGTAGCACGCCTAAACCTTCCTCATGAATCCAATCTAATGCAGAAGGAATAGCACCTAGGCTTCTAGCTTCTCCTTCAATAACCGTGTTTTGGTTTAATATGCAGTGAGAGACTAGTAGAATTCTTTTACTACGCTGCATGCTGGTTGTTTCCTTTGTATATTTTATGGAAAATCGGTAATTTCGTAATAATGAACATGACAAGTAAGCATGTTGCAATTTTGTCTACAATATTACCTGTAATTCTGGAAATAAACGTAGAAGCAAAAACGCTTTCGCCGGCTGCCCGCAACCATAATACGACAACGTCCATGCCGCTTCCATCTAATCCGCCGAAAACTGCTACAGAGATTGGTGTTCCAATAAGTGGTGCGACAATAGCTAAAATCATTCCAGTTATAAGTGCGATATACCATTTTCTAAAGTTAAATTTTCTAGCCATGAATCCAACGACAATGGCGATAGCTACATTGACTAGACCGAAAAAGATGGCTGTTGGGCCAGTTGTCATTCCTAAAACGATATTCGTCAAAAATCCTGTTAACGCACCCCACCAAGGTCCGAATAATACAGCCATTAAAACGGTTCCAATTGTATCAAGAAATAATAGCGGAATTTTTAATGCGGAAACAGCAGTCCCGAGTACAACATTCAGAACAATACACATGGCTCCATAGGTTAAAATAACGGTTTTTCGATTACTCATAAAAACTTCCTCTCCATTTCCAATTTACAAATAATTAATTATCACCATTAAAACTTATTAACCGGAACGAATTTTATCACGAAAAACGGTTGATTTTAGCCTGTATCGAAAAAATATATAAATGAACATCTATATTATCGATGGTTTAGATTTGTTTTACATCTACTCACAATGAGAAATGGGAGACTCTTAGATGCTACTTTTTAGTTAGCTTTTTTTGTTGGAAAAAGTGTAATATAATGATGATTATGGCGAAATGAAGGAAAGAAAAAGGTGATACAACATGAAAAAAAGACTAGTAGATATCTTCTTTATCGTAATCGGTTCTTTACTGTTTGCGTTAGGGGTCAATCTGTATATTATTCCTAATGAGCTCGGAGAAGGTGGAGTAACAGGAATAACGATTATTGCCTACTATTTATATGAATGGTCTCCAGGACTAGTAAACTTAGTGCTGAATGCAATATTATTAGTTATTGGTTATAAGTTTCTTAGTAAAACGACAACCGTTTATACAGTACTTGCTGTTATTCTTAACTCTTTGTTTTTACATTTAACAGAGGGGTGGACGATCGCGTCAGACGAAATCATTGTGAATACCATTTTTGGCGGTGTTTTTGTCGGAGTGGGGATTGGGTTAATTATTCGTGTAGGTGGTACGACTGCAGGTTCAACAATATTAGCGAGAATCACGAATAAATATCTGGGCTGGAGTATTAGCTGGGGTCTCTTATTCTTTGATTTGATTGTTGTTTTTTGCTCGTACTTTATTATTGGTACAGAAAAATTAATGCTTACGATTATGATGCTCTATATTGCTACAAAAGTAATGGAGTTTATTATTGAAGGCTTTAATTCCAAAAAAGCAGTTACGATTATTTCACAAGAGCCAGACAAAATTGCTCAGCAAGTAAATGAAAAAATGAATAGAGGCGTTACAGTTTTTGATGGTAGTGGTTACTATACTAAGACACACAAGGATATTTTATATATTGTCATTAGCAGTCAAGAGATTGTGAAACTGAAAAGAATTGTGAAAGAGGTAGATACAAATGCCTTTGTAGCGATTCATGATGTACGTGATGTTTTTGGAGAAGGATTCGGAGAAATTACAAAGTAATGATGTAGGATACGTGCTGTGATTAGCACGTATTTTTTTATAGATAAGAAAGTACAAGTTTTTATGAATATGAGAATTGTCTAACTCCAGGCGCCTTGGCTTTCTTACATGTAAACAAACTGTAAAGTTCTCAGCAAAATCCAGTTATGACTATGCTTTGACCTTGTAACAATCTGTAATGGGTTATATTGCTACAAAAGATGCTACTGCTTGTTTGTTATAATCGGGGCAAGTCAAACAAAACAGCAGGAGGGAACAAATGAAGAAGACTTTGGTTACAACTACATTAGCAGTCACATTAGGCTTTACTTCAATCGGTACCATTCCAAATTCAATTATCGGAAATAGTTCAACTGCCATGAGCCCTATTGAAGTCTCAGCAGCAACCCAAAACCATTATAATAATCAAGCAGCTGTTGAAGCAAAGGCTGATGAATTAATTAAATTAGGTAAAAGTTTAATCGGAAAGGCTACCTACAGTAATACTGAGTATAAGCCAACGTATCCATACAAATTTTCTTGTGCTACATTCCTCATGTACATTTTTGAAAAAAGTGGAGTGGACCTTGCGACATATAATGAGGATTATATGATGAAGCAAGGAACTTACGTAGCAAGAGATCAACTACAAAAAGGGGATCTTCTTTTCTTTGATAGTAGGGGAGGAACGGTTCCGAATCACGTTGCTATGTATATTGGAGACAATAAAATCATTCATATGGCTGACCCTAAGCAGAATATTGTTATTACTGATTTAGATAGTAAGCCATATTACAAAGATAACTATATTACAGCAAGAAGAGTATTGCCAAGCTTGCTCTCTGCAAATCCAGCTACCAAAGGGGATCATATTGTAGAAGACTCATATAATTTAATGAAAAAAGTGACAATGGGATCAGTGAATGATGAGAGTAAATTAAAGTTCACGGGACCAGGCTTTGTCAACTACGTTTATAAAACAAACGGTGTGAACCTAGGTACGACTAATGTAAAAGAACTAATGAAAAAAGGGACAACGGTTTCTCGTCAAAACTTGAAGAAAGGTGACTTAATTTTCTTTAACAGTACGACGGGTTCAAGCACGCCTTCTACCGTTGCGATTTATGCTGGGGATCATCGTATTATCGTTCCATCTTCAAGTGGCATTAAAACGAGAGTACTCTTTGTAGACTATTATAATCAGCATTATATTACGGCAAAGCGTGTAATGACAGATAGTGTCACAACGCCACCAGAAACAGGCACAAAACCACCAGAAACGGACACAAAACCACCAGAGACAGGCACAACGCGACCGGAAACGGGCACCACTCAAGGAGATAAAATAGCAGACTTTGCAACAAGTTTAATCGGAAAAGGAAATTTCGACTACACGTATGATGAAAGCACATTAACCTTCACCGGAGCGGGCTTTACGTACTATGTTTTCAAACAGCATGGCATTGATTTAAAGTCGAAGCAATCGAGTCAACAGGCAAAATTAGGTCAAGAAGTTCAAAAAGCAAATCTTCAAAAAGGCGATTTAGTTTTCTTCTCAACTGATAATAAGAAAACGAAAATAAACCAACCTGGAATTTATGTTGGAGGAAATGAATTTGTTTATCTTCCGGTTTCAGGTAAAATCAAGAAAGAAAGCTTAAACTCTAGCTGGGCTCAGAAAAATTACATGACTGCACGTCGTGTTAAATAATTTTGAGGGGTAATTCATCATGATGAATTACCCCTTTATCCTTTTGCTAAGACCTATTAAAATGAGAAAGCTTACTATTTATCTGTCTTTAAACTATTGGCGAAATCAACCATCGACCGGCTCGCCATGGGACCTTTTATCAGCAATATGGAGTTTTCATCAAGGATGGGCTTTAAAACAGGAAGAATACCTTTTACGTCTTCAAAAGACTGCACATTTGCATTTGTTCCGTCTACGATAGCTTGTTTGGCAATCTCTTCAGCCTTATTCCCAATGGTAATCAAGGTATGAATATTTCTTTTGGCAACGAGGCTGCCGATTTCTCGATGATAGTGCTTTTCAAAATTCCCTAATCTTCTTATTTCTCCTAAAACAAGAATGACTTTCTTACCTGCACCGATGGAATCAAGCACTTTTAATGCGGCTTCTATCGAAGTTGGATTGTTTGTCCAAGTGTCATCAATGATGGTACTTCCGCCAATTCCATGACAAAATTCCAGATGTCGAGTCATATTTTGAAAGCTTGCTAGTTGAGAGATAGCTAGATCAATGTCTATTCCTATTTCACTAACAGCAGCTAGAGCAGCTAATGCATTATATACCTGATGCTCGCCAACTCCGGGGACGAAAGCATCATACGTTTTGTTGGAATAATGAAGCTGGAAGCTCATGCCCTTTTGGACAAACGAAATATTTGATGCTCTAAAGTTTGAACGATGGCTTGTACCAAAATATAGGATCTTGCCCGTAAACGAATGTAAAGGAACTTTTTTTGTATTTTCATCATCTGCATTTAATATTAAGGTTCCGCCTTTTTTAATTCCATCCACGATTTCCGCTTTCGCTTTTATATACCCCTCTAAATTCAGACATCCGTCTAAGTGATGGACACCAATTGTAGTAATAATGCCGATCGTTGGTTGATAAATCATACATTGATGTTTAATATTACCGGAATTCCCTAGTCCATGTTCAAAGACAGCCACATCGGTTTTGTTATCAATTCCCATTAAATAGGGAAGAGACTGCCTCGGTTCGTTTTTGCTGCTTTTAGATGCTTGAACTTGGTAGTCCTTACTTAAAATATGTTTAATCATTTCTTTTGTTGTTGTTTTTCCACATGTTCCGGTTATGGTTACAACTGGGATAGAAAATAGACCTCTGTAATATTTGATAAATTTCCAATAGGATTGAACAAGGCTTTCTACTTTGATGACGGTTGTATTTGGGAGGGCCATTTTTAGCTCAGATGCAGGCTTATCCGTAATGACAAGTACTGGCCCTTTGTTATTAATGTCATTCCAGTTGAGCGTATCGTCTCTACTAACAAACATAAGCGTATTTCGTCTAGTTAAATCATGTCGGTTGTAATAAATAGCTTCTTGAACCTTCCAGTTTTCAGAACCGCTAATTAAATCGCCTTTAAGTAATATCCGGATATTTTTTACAAGCAATGGTTGCAATCAAGTTCCTCCTTTCATCTAAGTTTATATGACAAGCTGAACCGTAATCTATGGGGATCAGTCCTTACTTTGCATTTTTCGATTTTCCACAATTCGTCTCCAGATATCCTTGTTTTCGATTCTGGCAAAGACCCCGATCCCAGGAGTTGAATTTACTTCAAATATAACTGGTTTCTTATCGTGAAGAACACCAAGATCGATGCCATATTCTTTACTAGGATAATAAGGGGAGATGGCCTCTGCTGCTGCAATAGAAATACTTTTTAAATGAGCGATAACATCTGCTTGTTCTTTGCTATCCATAAGCAAATACACTGATAATAATTCATTAACGGAAATAGCTTGACCACCACGGTGAGCATTAACAATTCCTGTATCTGTAGCTACTCCAGTTCCCATCATTCCAAACATTCCACCGATCATCCAGTTTCCGCTAAGAAACTGAAGATGAACACGAATATGAAAAGGCTGTCCATTCTGATCTAAACTTTTGATCCCTTCTTGAATGATATAGTTCCCACCCGAACGGCCAAATTTCTCAAATGGGTGAAGAACCTGGTGAAACTCTTCGATTGATGCAACACATTTTTTCAGCGGTTTTGCTTGGACAGTAAATCCGTTATAGCAATAGAGGCCATCATTTCTTTTGTAAACTTTAAACATGGCTCTTCCTTGTCCAGTTGAATCGTGTTTAACATAAACATGCTCATAACGATTTAAAAAATGTAATAAATTATTTATACTGTACAATGTTGTTTCTGGTATATATTTAGAAGTTGTAGTGCTTTGTTGTAATAGAACATATTGCTGCCATTTTCCTAAGTGATTCCTCAAGAATACACCTCATTTTTTCAAAAGTTTGTTCACTTTTTTAGACTAACAAGGGAGGAGGCTTGTTTTTCTTTCGTCTTCATTATTTTTAAATACATACTTTTTTCCTCCAAAGTATAAAACATATATAGATCTGGAGCATAATTTCCTTCAATAATCCAGATATCTCCTTGCTTCGTAATGGCGATGTCAAACCCAATAGTATGAATGTCTGGCTTTTTTTGTTCAAGCTTTTTTGAGGCAATCAAGCATATTTTATCTAAATGAAAATTTAGAGAGGATTTAATATCTTGGTCAATGTTCGAATCTTCTATCCCATCCTTGAATCCGATGTACTTCTTTGGAGGGTTTGTATTAAAGACACCAGGTTTGGCAACTTTAATTATTTTTCCAGTAACAGCCCAAGATGCCTCATTCTTTTGGGTAAGGACTCTAATATCAATCGGAGAGTCATTTATCATGGCTAAAGGTAATCTTTTTTGAATGATATATTCCTTTTCTGTTAAATAATGTTCTTTAAGAAATTGATAGGCTTCCTTAAAGTGGAGATTTTTATGTTTAAATTTTCCAGTGTCAATTTCATACTTCCTATCATCGTTCGAAGAAACTTTGATGACGCCGTTTCCTTCCTGGCCAATACAAGGTTTTAGGATGATTTCATTATATTTGTGGATAAAGTGTTTAAAAGAGGATTCAGTCATTAAATCTGTTTCAGGGACATAAGAAGAAAGGAAACGATTTGAATAGAGTATTTGGTGCTGGTCCCATTTGCTTCTAGGTAAGTGCAATAAGGTGTCTTGAATCCATATTTCACCCTTTAGATTAAATTCAATTTCAATCACCATTGTATTGCATTCGGGAAAAGATTCGCCAAGGATTTTCGCTGCTAGAAAGGCTATGTTTTCAATCTTTCGCTGGGAAAGTTTATAAAATAGTTTTCCAAAGATAGAATGTGATTTTGCTGTATGTGATACATATTTCCATTTTGATGTTAAGGAACTACGATGAACGGTTACGAAGGATTGAAACGATTTTTGAAATAAGCTGGAATGAGTGATTTTTGGCTGAATAATATAGAATTTTTGCGTTAATTCATTGCTTACTAAATACTCGTATAGATTTTCTTTTTTTATGAATGTCACTAAGTTTGACTTTGAGATAATCTTATATTGATTGTTTTCTAAGGAAACAAATATTTCACCAGGTCCAAATACCGGTTTAATCACGACGGCATTATATGTTTCTAAAAAAATAAATAAAGATTTTTCCTTGAGTAAATCTGTTTCTGCTAAATGTTTAGCTAATCTAAGATCTGAAGATAATTTTTGATATAAGGCTAAGCGACCTCTACTACTCATTTAAGTTTTTCACCCCTTTATAGTAAGTTAGAAGGAGCCATTTTTGCCTTTCTTTATTTCCATGTACATTTCTTTGTTTTCTAACAGATAAAACATATTGTTGTCAGGAACATAGTTTCCTTCAATAATCCAAATATCGCCTTGAGTAGTAATCCCGATATCAAATCCGAGTAATTCAATTTCTTGCTCAGCTGCTTCAAGCTGAGCTGAAGCAGAAATACATATGTCGGCTAGCCTATTTTTGAGTATTTCTAGAGAGATTGGTAAGTTTAACTCTTCATACATATCTTCAAGCGTTATGAGTTTCTGGGCAGCATTTGTTATAAAGTATCCTCTTCCAGCCACTTTAACGAGCATTCCTGTTGCGTTCCAAGTAGAATCCTTCTTTTGAGTGACAACTCTTACATCGATTGGACAATCATTAATAGTAGCTAAAGTCAATTTTTGTTGTATGAGATAATACTTTTTTCTAAGAAAACGCTCTTCAATAAATTGATATAATTCATCAATATTAGCTTTCATTAACTTCAATCTTCCAACGTGGATTTCATAGGAATGATGGTTGATTGTTGAGATTCTCAAAATTCCTTTTCCCTTTTGTCCGACACAGGGCTTCAAAATAACTTCATCATACTTATTTAAAAACTTTGTTAATGTGCATTTTGTGAGAAGCTCCGTGTATGGCAAATAGGAAGTAATTATTTGGTTGGAAGCAAGTGTATGGTATTGTCCCCATTTGCTATTCCGAAAATGTAGGATCGTATCTTTAATCCAAATCCCACCCTTTAAATCGTATAAGATCTCAATAACAACCGTATGGCAGTGTGGATAAGATTCCGCAAGTTTTTGTGTTGCCAACATAGATAGGTACTCGATTTTTTGAATAAAAAACATATTATATAAAATGTTCCCAAATAAAGAGTGATGTATATCTGTCGTGGATTTGATGAGCCAATCATTCGTTTTGGCGTCCCGATGAACGGTAACGTAATATTGAAAAGGATGATTTAAAAAACGACTACTCATCTTTATAGGCTGAATAATATAATATTGTTGCTTACATTCATATTTAAGAAGGTACTGGTAAACGTCTTGTTCATTCGTTAGAGTAGTAGTCTTTGATTTTGAAAAGATTCTGATCTCATTCTTTTCTAAAAAAACATCAATTTCTCCAGGACCACTAACGGGTTTGACAGCAATTGCCTTATACTTGGTAAGAAATCTTGCTAACGAATCCTCGGATAACAGCTCAGTTTCCAACAAGTGTTTCGCTAAAGTATCGTCAGACAGGAAGATTTTATGCTGGCTAAGTCGCCCCCTGATTTTTTTCATCGCTCCCATCTCCTAAAATAATAGTGAGATAGTATAGGTGATTTATACTATTTTGAAAAAACCCCTAGCAGTAATGCTAGGAGTCTCTATGCTTTTTATAATTCTTGACAGCCTTGATTCTGGATGGAGCCTTGAGGAACAGGAGCAGCACCGTTTTGGTCAAAGAAGCCTGTAATGACGAAAGATTGGACATTATCGTTTTGTGCTTGTTCAACAATGTCTCTAAATACTGCTTCAAAAGGGAATTCTTCTCCATTAACAAGTCCAGTACCAGTTACGGTAATGACACAGTTTTGTCCTTCTTGATTACATTCAACGGAAGTGATTTCATTTGCTTCGAAGAAAAAGCTGTTTTGCCCAGTTTCCTCGTCTTCAAAATTTAAGGAAAGTGTAGAAGTTTCCAGCGTTGTGGAACAAACGTTAGCTAGATAGGTTAAATCACCTTCAGTTGTACCCGTCTGTCCTTCAAATCTAACATTATTATCATCTGAAAACGCGTCAACTATAACTCCACAAGTACATACAACACCCATTTATTTTCCCTCCTTTCTATTAGAGCTAATTTAATATATCGATAGAGATAGTGATGTGACACAGTGATTGTCCCATTTTCGAAAAATATCTTTCTTTAAGTGTGAAACTAGACTTACTTTTCCTTTCGCAATTTTTTGGCTAACTCAATTATTGGCTGGCTGTACATATCTCCTTTAATAAGAACAATGGTGTTTTCATCTAATATTTTCGTTAATAAATCGTATACAAAGGGACTATTTTTAAAGGAATATACTTGAATATTCAAATCCTTTTTCATTACTTGGTCTGCCATGATACTTGCATGCTGTCCAACTGTAATAAGGATATCCACTCCAATTTGACTAATAATTTCGCCAGCTTCCTGATGAATGATGTATCCCCAAGAGCCTAAATCAGTTAATGTTCCTAAAATCGCGATTTTCTTTTTTCCGTTTCCAAATTCATTTAATACCTTTAATCCAGCTTCTAATGAAGTAGTAGTTATGCTCCAAGTGTCATCAAGAATGATGGAGCCGTTCCGTCCTTCAAATACTTGGAGATGATGGTTTAAATTTTGAAAGGTTTTAATCCGATTAATGGCGTTTGGAAGGGGGACGCCGATTTCATTAACTGCGGCAATAGCAGCGAGAGCATTGTATACTTGATGCTCACCAAGGCCTGGTACGTAAACGATATACTGGTCGTTCTGATGATGCATCGTAAATTCCATGCCATGATTGCAATAATTTATATTCTTCGCATGAAAATCACTGGAAGAATCCTTCCCAATTGTAATGATGCGTCCAAGAAAGTTCGTTAGATCAATTTTTTTTGTATTTTTATCTTCTGAATTTAGAATAAGTACACTAGATGGATCAAGTATTGCTGCCATTTCTCCTTTTGCCTGAATATACGCTTCAGGAGTTCTACAATAATTTAAATGGTGGGCTCCGATATTAGTAATGATTCCGATGGTAGGTTTGAAATAATTCCCCGCGTTTAATATATCCCTAGGGGCACCCACAGCTGTTTCAAAAACAGCTGCATCTGTATCATCGTTTATCGTGAGCAAATACTGTAAATGAGCAGTTCGTGAATTGCTCGTAATGTTTGTCGCCGTGACGATTTTGTCGGCTGTTAGAATATGTTTAATCATTTCTTTTGTCGTAGTTTTCCCTGAAGTTCCTGTAATCGCGACAACAGGAATTTGAAATAAACTTCTATAGTAATGGATGAATTTCCAATAAGCTGCTTCAGTGCTC
Source organism: Bacillota bacterium (assembly GCA_023387295.1). GTDB lineage: Bacteria > Bacillota > Bacilli > Bacillales > Cytobacillaceae > Cytobacillus. Next base: position 14,462 of record JAEWIG010000130.1, read on the forward strand.
TCAACCTTAATTACTGTCAGCTCTTCCATGCTATCAGGTGTATTAAACTCCTGATCAGTAACAAGAATTAAGGGAAAAAACTTTTTCAGTGGTTCCCAGTTCACAATTTTTTTTCTAGAGAAAAAAATTGTGTTTTTAGTTTGTATTTGTTTCAGTCTGTATGCACCATAGTGAACGATGATTTCATCAGACCCTTGAATTAAGTCACCAGTAAGAATGGTTCTAATTTGTCTGACAGAGAGGGGTTTCATTACGCTCCTTACACTCCTTTCCCTTACGTATCATATGGCGAACGATTTTTTTTGCTTGTACATTTAACTATCGGAAGGAGATATGTTCACCTATTTGAAAATACTTATTTTCTTACAGGATAGATAACTATACAAGAAACGGTTTCACTCATAAATATATATAGTGCATCTGCGATAAATGAAGTTAAAGATGTACTTTTAAAGTTATTTTATAGGGAGTGGATCGTTTGAAGACGATTATTTTTATAGGAACAAATAAATCTGGATCAAGTAGAGAAGCGATTAAGGCAGCAGAGCGACTTGGTTACTTTACAATCGTTTTTACGAAAAATCCAAAGCAGATTAAACAGAGGGAAGAGTATACAGATGTTCATGAGATGATTTTCATCGATACGGATAATCTGACTGAAATGCAGGAAGAAATCCGTAAGCTACGTTCAAGAGGAAAGAATATTAGAATGATTGTTAGCTTTGTAGATTCCTATGTTCATACCGCATCCATTCTGTGTGACGAGTTTTGTCAAAACCCAGTTTCATCGAGGGCTATTAGAATAATGGAAAATAAAGAGGAAACCCGATCAGTGCTGAAGGGGGAATTTTACACTCCTAAGTTTGTTTTGATTCAACCGAATGAGTCATTTTCAATTCGCACTATTAAGTCTATGCTAAGTTTCCCTGTCATTGTGAAATCTCCAAAATCGACAGGCTCCAAGGATGTATTACTTGCTGAGAATGTCGAAAAATTGGAAAAGCATATAGCTAGATTTCAGGAAAGAAATGAAGATGAAGCGGTTATTATTGAAGAGTATATCGATGGTGACCAATACTTAGTTGAGGCACTCGTATATAACAATAAAATTCAACTTGCAGGGGTTATTGAACAAGAAATTACTCATGGAAGGCGTTTTATTATTACAGGATATGGAGTACTTGCCGATGTACCAAATAATATAAAAACGGGGATTGAAGAAGTTGTCACTTCAGTTGTTACTCAATTAGGAATAAAAAATGGTGCACTGCATCTTGAATTAAGAAGGACAAAGAACGGCTGGAAGCTCATTGAAATCAATCCGAGGATTTCTGGTGGAGCGATGAATAAAATGCTCCAAGCTGCTTTTGGGTATGACTTAGTGGAAGAAACATTGAAACTATATTTAGGAGGAGTCCCTTCAATCGTTCCGAGAACAAAAAATTATGTTTTTACACAATATGTGATTGTTTCCGAAAAAGGAATACTCGAGAAAGTAACAGGAAAGAAGAGAGCAAGGAAATTCCCAGGCATCGTTGAGGTATATGTGAAGCCAAAGAAAGGAACGAAATTAATTCCACCATTATCAATGGGACATCGATATGCCTATGTCATTGCTGCAGGTGAAAGCATACAAGAAGCAAAACAATTGGCTAAAAACGCAGCGAATGAAATTACGTTTCATTTAAGAGAGGAATAAGCAAAGGGGGCTGTTACTAATGCAAAAGGAAGGCGTTTAGGCGCAGCTCTTTTTGTAATTAAGAATTGGGGGAATGATAAGTGGAGCGAATGTCAGTGAAAACAATTCGTTTATGTGTAGATGGGCAACTTATCCAAGGGTCTGATAAATTCATGTTCAATGATATAGTTCATCATCTTCAGAATATGGAGCGAAAACATCTGCTTTTTTTAAGGCAACAATGGAAAATAGATTGGGAAAAACTCTATCAGTCTCTTCCTTGTGTGGTTATAACGGATATTGTTTATGATCAATTGAAAGATATTGATGGATGTACGGTTATTAAGGTTCAAAATATTGATCAGGCATACTGGAAGTTTGTTGAATCTTATCGAGGTCGGTTTTCTATACCCGTTATTTCTGTAACTGGAACATGTGGAAAAACAACAACGAAGGATATGATTAAACATATTCTTCGTTCTTCAAAAAATGTGACTGGTACGAAAAGTACCGCAAATTCACGGACAAATCATCTTGCTTATTTACTTGGTATTGAAGAGCAGACTGAAGCAGCTGTGTTTGAATCAGCAGTGGGGAAACCAGGAGATGTACTACTTGCATCACGATATTTTAAGCCAACAATCGGGGTAATTACCAATATTGGCGTTTACCATTTAGATGGGTGTAAAACAGAGGAAGCTTATATTCAAGCAAAAGCGGAAATGGTACAAGCTGTTGGCCCTAAAGGTACACTTATTGTGAATGCTGATGATGAAAATTCCAAAAAAATTGGGTTGGAGAAATTTCACGGAAAGATCGTGAAATTTGGGATTGAAAATAAAGCAGATTTTCAAGCAACGAATATCCAATACAATGCTACAGGGATGACTTTTGAACTAATAATTAGAAAGGGTGGGAATTTCCGTCCAAAAATTAAAACGCGATACTATGCTTTTGTTCCTGGATTTGGGCAGCATCAAGTTCTTAATGCACTGGCTGCCCTCGCTGCTGTACATGAAATCGGAATTGGAATAAGGGAAGCGATAAAACAGCTAGAGTCTTTTAATAATCTAAGTTGCCATTTTGAATGCTTCAAGGGAAAGAACGGATGCCTGATCGTAGATGATACATGGAATTCAAACCCTACTTCTTTAAAAGCAGCATTTCAAACTTTAAATGGGATTTCGGGTGGGAGGAAGAGGATTGCTCTTATTGGTGGTATTAAGCGTTTAGGTGATGTTAGTTTGGAAATTCACCGTCAAACAGGGGAAATGATTGCAAAAACTGGGGTAGATGTATTGATTACGGTAGGTTCGTTAGCTGTCGAAATAGCAAATGAAGCAAGGCGAAAAGGAATCGATGGAGAAGTTTATTCTTTCTCAGACATGAGTGAAGCTGAAACATTATTAGAAAAAACAATGGATAAAAATAGTATTTTGCTTATTAAAAGTTCTTCAACGGATGATGCTATTGTCAATTTCAAAAATAGGTTAAAGTATCATAGAGAAAATTGAACCGTTTGTTTTACAAAGACAAATGACCTCTCTTAATTTGGAGGTCATTTGTCTTTTATTGTTAAACTTATTCCATGAATCTTTGAAGTCGAATTTTTATCTCACGAGGGGTAAGGGTAGGGCGTCCTAGGTTTTGTTTAGAACCTTTTTGGATGTTTATATAAAGGAAAGTAAGACCTTTTGTTTTTTTCCATTCTTGTATTTCGCTTTCAAGCTCTTGTAAACTGTGGACATAATATGATTTTTCATAGCCGCAAGCAGCTGCAACCTCAACCATATTCACATTATGAGAAACGGTGCTTTGTCCTCCAGTTGAATCATGTGTTTCGTTATCAAGTACAATATGAAGCATGTTTTCAGGATGATAATAGCCATTTGTAGCTAAACTGCCCATTCGCATTAAAAGGGAACCATCCCCATCTATAACGATGATATCTAAATCTCTTCTTGTAGATGCTATGCCTAACCCTAAAGAGCTAACACAACCCATGGATCCAACCATGTACAGGTTGTTAGCTGCATCCTCGATTTCAAAAAGCTCTCTTCCAGTTTTTCCAGTTGTCGCTAGTTGGACTGTATTATTATCTTTAAATCTATTTATTGTGCTTAACGTGTCAAATCGACATGGCCGTTCATCAATGGAGGATTTTGTCCTTCTTATTATATTTTTATTTATCAATCGTTGTTCTATTTGTAAATTCTGTTTTTCAAATGTTCCTTTTTTCACAATAAAGAAGAAGGAATGTTGCTTTTCAATCCATCTGTTAGCCTCTTCAAGCTGCCTCTTTGCTTCGTTTATTTCAGGGGACAGGAATGTCCATTTTATTTGCATAAGTTCTAAGAAGTTTGTAGTAATTTGTCCCATCAATTCATGCTGTGGTTCGTCATTTACACCAGGTTCACCTCGTAGACTAACAAAACCCAGTACAGGTATTTGAAACGAGTAGTTTAAGGAAGTCAGCGGAGAAATCGCATTCGTTAGACCAGAATTCTGCATGAGTACAACAGCTTTCCTACCACCTAAGTAGGCTCCAGAGGCTATGGCAACAGCCTCTCCTTCATTAGCAGCAGCAATATATTCACACTCATTTATTGAGTAGTTGATTAGATTTTTTAAAAATGAACAGGGGACTCCACTGTAAAAATCAAACCCAAGCGTCTTAAGTTCCTTTCCAAATATATTTGTATCTAGCATTTAATCATTCCATTCTTGGCTCGGATCGAGTGTTTTGAGAGGGTAAATATTTACCCTCTGCTTTTTGGAGTTCTTCAATATTTTGTAGCCTAAAAATATCACTGACACTTGCAATTGATTTCTCCACCTGTATGAGACTTTCGTCTTTTAGAATTTGTTCTGAAATATTCCTCATAGCAGTGAGTGAAGCTCGTAAGTTGTGGTTCGCCCAAATGACAGTATTTACTCCTAATCTGCGAAACTCTGATGCTGGGGTTGTGTAATATTTTGTAGGAACAATGACAACTGGATGCCTCTCACTCCATTCTGTCATAAAAGCTCCAATTTCTTTAAAATGAGCTTGTTTACTGTGTATTAGTATTGCATCAGCACCTGCTTGCCTGTAGGCTTCTGCCCGTTTAAGAGCCTCTTCTAATCCCCAGCCAGCAATAAAAGCTTCTACTCTAGCGACAACGATAAAATCATCATCAGCTTGAGTATCTTTCATTGCTTTTATTTTTCCGCAAAATTCTTCTATCGATGCAAGGGGCTGAGCTTCTCCATTAATAAACGAGTTCGTTTTCGGGAAGAGCTTATCTTCAACACAAACACCAGCGATATTTAGTTGTTCGAGTTTTTTTACTAACCTTCTAGCATTATTAAAATTTCCATATCCCGTATCCCCATCTAATAAGATGGGGATTGTAGTAGCATCGCTCATAAATTCAATAATATCTAATACTTGTGTCCATGAAGCTTCGTTATTATCTCTTACACCCATTGACGCAGATATCGAGAGACCGCTTGCCCAAATCCCTTTAAAACCGACTTCCTCAACAATTTTTGCTGAAAGACCGTTATGTGCTTCCATTAAAAATTCTAGTCCGGGGGAATGCAGTAATTGCTTTAATTGAGTCGTTTTTTTCATGAATAAATTCACCTGCTTATGAGTGGATTTCGACAAAAGTAGAGGCAATAAACTTAACAGTTTCAAACATATTCGTTTTACTAGCACCTTTTACTAAAATAGTGTCATCTTTATTTATGATTTTTGCTAATTGCTCGTGTAAAAGATCTTTATTCGTAAAATGGTAAACATTTTTTGAAGGAAGTCCCATTTTAATGGCTTGTTGACCTATTTCTTCGGTTTTAAATCCATAAGTGAAGAGGAGATCAATTTGTTTTTCGACAAGATAATTTCCGACTTTACGGTATTCTTCTTCACGTAAATCTCCTAGCTCCCTCATTTGCCCGATAATAGCTATTTTCCGATTCTTTCCGATGTTTGCAAGGACATCTATGGCAGCCCTTACCCCTTGTGGGTGAGAATGAACCGTGTCATCAATTAAAGTGATATTGTTTTGACAATGATAGAGTGTTAATCTTCTAGGTGGTTTTTTGAAAAGGAGCCCGGCTTTAATTTCGATGGGAGAAAAGCCTAGGTAATCAGCTATAGCAATGGCATTTAATGCATTATAAACATGGTGTTCGCCCAAGATAGGGATGAATAGATT
>JAEWIG010000181.1 GCA_023387295.1 Bacillota bacterium
ATTCTAAAAGATAAGGGGATTGTGAAACAGATAAATCAAGCTCAAAAATATGAAAAAATCGAAAATGCTAGTGAGCTACCGATTGGATATAAGGAAGGGGAGCGAGCTCCAGATTTTGAGCTAATTGATTTAGAAGGGAATACAATAAAACTTAGTGACTATAAAGGAACGCCAGTTTTTCTTAATTTTTGGGCAAGCTGGTGCGGTCCTTGCAAAGCGGAAATGCCATTTATGGAAAAAGTATATGCTGAAAATAAGGATAGAAGTTTTGAAATACTAGCGGTAAACGTTACAACATCGGAAAAAAGCATTGGGAATGTAGAAAAGTTTGTCGCTGATTATGAATTGACTTTTCCGATTCCTCTCGATGAAAAAGGGAGCGTTTCTCATCAGTATAATATAATTGGTTATCCTACTAGTTTTTTTATAGATTCAGAAGGTGTTATTAGAAGCATTGCCCATGGTCCACTTACTGAAGAGGAAATGGAAAAAAGGATTAAACGGTTGCCATAAAAGGTTGTAATTTAAAAAAACGCATGTTCCGATTTCAATATTTTTGTCGGATTTTAGAAATAAGATTACCGATTCTATTACATACTTCGACACAATCCAGGTTAATTATTATTTATAATAAGAGTTGTGCAAAAATTGTAGTAATTTTTACTCGGGGGTAAATAAATGGAGGTTTTTGTTGCAAGGCAACCAATCTTTAATAAAAATGAAGATGTTTTTGGCTATGAGCTCCTTTATCGGAGTAGCCAAGAAGTAAATGCTTTTCCTAATATTGATGGAGATCAGGCGACATCAGAGCTTATTATTAATAGCTTCTTGAATATTGGGATAGAGAGACTATCTAACGGTAAACCTTGCTTTATTAACTTTACGGAAAATTTGCTCAAATTGAGGCTGCCAACCTATTTTAGGCCGTTAGACATCGTTGTTGAAATTCTTGAATCAGTCGTGCCAAATAAGGAAATAATTGGAATTTGCCGAGAATTAAAAGGACAAGGTTATTTAATCGCATTAGATGATTTTGTTTTAGATGAAATGAATCCCTATACAAATGAACTTTTAAAATTTATTGATTTTGTTAAGGTTGATTTTATTCTCACTCCCATTGAGATGAGAGAAAAAATTGAAACACTTTCTAAATTACTTCAAATAAAACTCGTAGCGGAAAAAGTAGAAACGAGAGAGGTCTTTGAGGACGCAAAAAAACGTGGTTATCATTTCTTTCAAGGCTATTTCTTTTCGAAGCCGACCATTATTTCTACTCGTGATGTTCCGACATATTTTCATTCGTATTATGAAATGATCCAAAATCTTTCTATGTCCGATCCAAGTATTGAAAGAATTACAGAATTAATTGAAAAGGACATATCTTTATCATATAAGCTATTAAAATTAATTAATTCACCAGCGTATAGACCGAAACAAAAAATAAACTCCATTCGGCAAGCAATTGTTTTACTTGGTCTTATTGAGCTGCAGAAGTGGATTTATGTTCTCGCAGTAAGGGAGTCAAAAATTGAGAAAAAGCATATATCACAAGAAATTATTTTTATTAGCTTAACTCGAGCAAAAATGTGTGAGGAGCTTGAACGCATTCGTTGTAAAACGACTCCATCCTCTAGCTATTTCATGACAGGTATGTTTTCGATGATGGATACGATTTTAAGCATTTCGATGGAAACCATCCTTAAGGATCTTCCGCTTGCAGATGAGATTTGTGAGGCCTTGATTGGCAAGCAGAATCGAATAAAAGAGGTACTTGATTTAGCACTAGCTGTAGAAAAAGCAGAATGGGCCGTTATTAGTGAAAAATGTAAAGATTTAAACATCAATGAAAAGGATTTATTCAAGGTTTATGCTGAATCATTAAATTGGGCAAATGACCTTGTGTTAAATGAGAAAGAAGTTATCTAACATAAGGGGCTGTCTGAAAACAAAGAGCCTGGCACCTCCAACGTTTTATATAGATGAAAAGCTATTAAAGCTACTCTATATATGGTGTTGCGAGGAGAGAGCCAGGCACTTATCGGACAGCCCCTTATTTTTTATTTTTTAAAAAATCTAAGACAGGAGTTATGTTTTGTTTTTCTTTTGCTTCAAAAAAAGTGTGGAATGGATCACCAATGCTATGAATTCGTTTCATAATAGTTGGAATTTGAAAATCCTCTACCTTCAATCGCTCACAAACTTCATCCCAATACAGTGGAGTTGCGATGGTAGCTTCGTTTGTCCCACGAGGGGAATAAGGAGCGATAATTGTTTTTCCTTCTGCATGCTGAATATAGTCAACATAAAGCCTACCTCTGCGATTTTTCTTCAATCGTTCAATTGTAAAAGAATCAGGGTCTTTTGCAACCAAATATTCAGCAATAAACGAGGTGAATAATCTAGTCTCGTCAAACGTATAAGTATGCTCAGGTAAAGGAAGATAAATTTGTAATCCTTTATTTCCAGATGTTTTTATAAATCCGATTAATTTAAGCTCATCTAATATTTCCTTTATGAGAAGAGCTCCTTTAATTGCAAGTCCAAATGCTTCCCTGGATGGTGGATCAAGATCGAACACAATTTCACTTGGATGCTTGCTATTCACAGTTTGAAAGGGAATATGATATTCAAACGCTAATTGATTGCCTAGCCAAAGAAGGGTACTCAAGTCATTACACACGATATAGTTGATGCTTTCATGCATGACTGTTTGGATAAATTTCGGCGCATAATCGGGACAGTTTTTTTGGTAAAAGGGTTCTCCGAAAATGCCATGTGGATAACGAATGACAGTTAGTAGACGTTGTTTTAAAAAGGGCAGCATATAGGGGGATATTTCCCTTAAAAATTGAATAAAATCAATTTTCTTAATTGCTGGATCCTTCCATAACGGTTTATCAGGATGAGTAATATCAAGATGAATAGGTACTTTTTTTTGGTTCTCTATGAACTGGTTAATGCTACATTCCTTAGGTATTCTATCAAGCTTAAATTGATGAAAATGCGGTTCTCTCATTTGCTGCTGATACAATTCTAAATATTTTATTTCTACACAAATAGCTGGCTCTACATAAATGAATCGACTATCTTCTGCTGTTTTATTACTTTTTATTATTTGTAAGAGAGCATTTTTTTCTTCAGGCTTTAAACCAAAAAGAAATTGACCGATTGAATGAATTTTTTCTCCATTGTAAACCCCAACATAAAAATAACCGTTTGATTTTTCATAAGCTGTTATGA
>JAEWIG010000190.1 GCA_023387295.1 Bacillota bacterium
GTATAAGCCAGTTAATAAAATAATTTCAGTTGTATTTCTCAAAAAAGTTTTCATTTATTTTCCACCTTTCGTAAATTTACAAATAAAAAAGACCACTTCAATTAACAAGTCGCCTTAGTTTTCATTACAATTTCAATATTCTCCCAATTATTTGTATTATGACATTGACCACACTCCCAAGATATCAAATCTTCATCTTTTATAATACAGTCACATCTAGTACAATAAACCCCTGTCTCTAATACCTTTTCCATTAATTAACCTGCCTTCCGAATGGTCTTGATTTTTTCACAGAGAATTTATCAATCAAACTCTTTAAATTCTTCTTGGGAACAACCTTAAATGACGGTTCTCTCTGTTCCATAATTGCCAATCCCATTTCTAAACCATTGAACAATCCGATCATATAAGGATCAGATTCTGTACTTGGATCATTTCCTTGAACATCCAATATTTCCGCAAGTTGTACTACTCTATTCGGCAATGGTAAATATCTATTCTTCCTATTCATGCGACAATATCCACCTTTCTAATATCCTCATATTTAACCCAATCACCAATCTCCATTAACCTCTTACAAACATAAAAATAGAACCCTTCATCAAATATGTCAGGTTCAGCATTAGTCATTATGTATTCAATAAATAAGTCTCTGTATTCTTCGTTATCAAAGAAACTATGTACTTTTTCGAGCCAAAACTTATCTAAGTATCTGTTAATGCTCGTGTTTTCTTCTAAGGATTTAATTTTAATATCCTCTCGCACATCTAATGGTGGTGTACAATCAAATATCCATCCTTTATCGTCACAATAAAAACGCTCATTAAAAGACATATTGATTCCTTTATCATTTACATGCTCAATAAAATAGTCCTCATTACTCTCAATTCCTGCTAATCTATCCATCACATATTTTTCAACATCAGCAACAGAATGAGGAACAGATATGATTCTTACATCCTCTGCTTTATGCATATCGGAAGGGTAACAAACAAATACATCGCTATCTCTTGCAACAAAATATTCTTCTACTTTGAATGACTTCATTACAGCCCTAACAGGGGCATCATAAATCTTTAACTTTTTATGTGTATCAGCAACTTTTCTTAAGGCTACCTTTTCACTTTCAGCCCATACAACCATTACTTGCTCTGGAATTTCAACCGTAAAGGGATCGAATACCTTAAATAATCTCAATCCCTCATCCCCTTGGCTTGATTATCCCAGACTGCTGCTTCAATACTCTTAATAGTATCAGCAGTTAGATCAATAATTTCTAGTCTAGGAGCATTTGGATACAATTCTTTTTGTTTCTCATTTATCCCTGATTGTTTTGGCTGTTCTTGTTGGGCAGATTCTTCAGTTTTTTTCTCATTAAACTTGAAAAGCTTTAAGTCACTTAATGCAAAAGTAAAGAGTTTAGTAGTCCTAGTGCCAGCTTGAATGTCTTTTTTAATAATGACTTCTACCAAGACAGAATAATCGTAATGATTTATTTTAATTACTTTCCCACGTTTATTATGACTTTTAGAAAATACAATGTCCCCAACTTCAATTATTCCCTGCACCTTAATTCCCCCTTTATTTTTTAATTAGTTCTTTGCTCTCAAGTTGAATCTTTGCTATAGTTTCAGGAATCTGTTTATTTAATAATTGAATCCTTTGCATAGTTTCCATTACCTCGTTGATTCGCTCACGAACTTCTATAATAGATGATTCTGGAAACAACTTGAAAATGTATTGGAAAACCTTCGCATTTAATACCGTTTGGAATTCATCATAAATTGTTTTCGCTTTTTTACTGGAAGTAAATTTAACATCTGTAAAATATTTAACGATGAAATATGCGACAATATCATCCTCTTCTTCAACTTGAATAGAAACTTTTTCTTTGTGAGCATTTTGATAAAAATCAACTAGGCTATCCACAAGATTTTTGACTTTACTCGGCTTAAAAATCGGATAAACTTTTATAACATGTTCTTTTCCATCATAATCAACAGGTACTTCTAAAAAGTCATCATAAGCCTTATTCTCCTCTTTCAACATTGAAACAGTTACTTGTTTTGCCATCTTCACTTTCCTCCTTTTAAATAGATAAAAAGAGAGTAGAAATCTCTACTCCCTCTTCTATGTATGTATTAAATAAATTAAGCTACTGGAATACGTTTAATATATCCAACTTCCGTTGATGTTCTAGGCTTAACTACACGAAGGTTAAATCCTTGTGTTTGTGCAGAACGCTCAGACGCAGTGTTAATAGTAAATCCGCCAGTAGGTAATGCTTTGGTAAATTCGTATTGAATCTTATGAGTAACACGTTCCTCTGATTCATCTACTTCTACCGTTTCAAGAATAGCTTTTAATCCTTTAGCAAATACAGCATTGTCAATTTTAATTTCTTCTGTTTTTGCAGGAGTAGCATACTTGTACGTTCTCACTTCGAGTTCTTCTCCGACTGCGACTGATGGTGTTGCAATTGTAAGATCAACTTTATTTCCTTCAATTCTAAATCCTGTCACTTTCTCACCTGTTGCATTATAAATAACCATTTCAGGTTTATCCGCAAGAGGAGTTTCATCTAGCTCAATCTCATTTTTCTCTAGTTCTCCTCTTACAACCTCTTTAAACACAGGCATATGATAAGCAGTGCCAGCAC
>JAEWIG010000159.1 GCA_023387295.1 Bacillota bacterium
CGTAAATGTTCTACCCGTTAAATGGGGGATTAGCCAATATGCGATTCCGAAGAAAGTTAAAATTACAGCTGTTGCCACTGTTAAGTGGAAGTGACCTGTTACCCAAATGGTGTTATGAACAACTTGGTTCATTTGGTGAGAAGCGTTTACAATACCGCCTGCTCCACCAGGAATAAATGCTAGCATACCGATGAACGGAACTGTAAATCTAGCATCTTTCCAAGGAAGTTTTTTTAACCATCCAAACAATCCTTTTGCACCTTTTGAACGTCCAAAGCTTTCGAATGTCGCGAACAATGAGAAAGCAGTCATCATTGATGGGATAACTACTAAGAATGTTAAGACAACTTGTAAGAACTTCCAAGCCGGATCAATTCCTGGCTCTAACAACTGATGGTGGAAACCAACTGGAATTGAGAATAATAATAATAGAATGAAAGACATACGTGCTAATGCGTCGGAGAAAATTTTTCCGCCGATAATCTTTGGTACAATAACATACCATGCCATATATGCAGGTAATAACCAGAAATAAACAAGTGGGTGACCGAAATACCAGAATAATGTACGGCTAACTCCAACGTTAATTGTGTCAACAAGTCCTAAAGACCAAGGGATGATTTGAACTAACATAGTCGTTGCAATACCAAGAGTTGCTACGCACCACATTATTAGTGTGATAACGGACATAAATGTAAGCAGTGGACTTGGTACGCCAGGATTTGCTTTTTTCCACTGAGTGTATTTCATAAAAATAGTAGCACTGTCAAACCATGTACCAACGACAACTAATGTCAATCCGATATAGAATAGAGCATGAGCTTGAAGTGGTGCATAGAAAGTAAATAATACAGTCGCTTCATTTAATAAAACCATTGTAGCTGCCATGGCAGTACCGATTAACTTCAACCAAAATCCAACCCAAGCGATTGTACGTTGTCGATTCGTTAATGTACCTGCAGTTTTACTAACAGAAGCCATCATAAAGCCAATAATAAAGAAAGTAGTAAGTACGAGTCCTAAAATAACACCGTGCACTGTTAATACTTGATAGTAACCGATTCCAAAAGGTAATGTAAATTTACCTGAACGAACTAAAACCTGTAATAATCCAGCAAGACCACCAATTGCTAAAGAAACGAATGCAACATAAAGGTGTGCCATTGATAGTTTAGCATCACGAGGGTCTACTTTAAATTTTTCATTTAACATTATTCAACCACCTCGATTTTCGAAGACATCATGTGATGCCCAACACCGCAATATTCATTACATAGAAGTAAAAAATCACCTGGTTTATTAAATGTATAGACAAGTTCACTTATGTATCCAGGTTCTAGCATCATGTTAACGTTTGTTCCCGCTATTTCAAAACCGTGAAGTACGTCTTTTGTTGTTGCGATAACTTTTACTTTTGCTCCAAGAGGAACTTCAACATGACCAGGCTCATAATGGAATGCAGAAGCAACGAATACTAATTCGTAGTCCCATTCCTTACCTTCTACCTTTTTAAGTCCAGGCTCATTAAATGGCGCTGTCGTATCAACCTTTTCAGGATCAATTGTTGCTAAACAGCTCGGTGGCTGATTTCCAAGATAGAAAGCGCTAACACCGAGAACCGTAAGAAATACAAGTAGCGATCCTATACCAAATACAAGCCAAATCTTTTCAAACTTATGCAAATGCATGGCTTTTTTCCCCTTTCAATTTTAAGAGCGATCTAAGAATATTGAGTAAACGCCAGCCCACGTTACGATTAGGATGACTCCTAATATGAGAACGGAGACTAACGTTCCTTTTAAAGATGAACTATCTTCAATTTCTGTTTCTGTTTTTCGATTGAGTTCTGGATTGGCCAATGACTTTCCCCCCCTCCCGAAATATTTGGAAAAAGTAAATAATTACATTTTTATAATACTAGACAATTTCGAAGAATCTAGACAGTTTCCGAATTTCACAAAATGTTCATAGGTTTTATTTCCACTATTGCAATAGTGGAAAGTTGATGTCGCAGTGATGTATATCACAACCGCCAAGGAGGAATTGTGAATGTTTTGTGAACTGTAAAATGGCACTTGACAAGAAAATTTATGAAAGTTTTTTTGAAAATAACTATATAAATGAAGACAAATGATTTAATTTTGAATAAATGATATAAACACGAACATTAATGTCGGAGTGTTCGTGAATATTCGGAAAATAAAATATAGTTGATTTATCAAAATGTGGTGGTATAATACTTTTATCTTTATAAATAAGTTACAAAGTCATGAAAATTTTAATATCTTTCACTCATATAATAGCAGGGATATGGCCTGCGAGTTTCTACCGGGTTACCGTAAATGACCTGACTATGTGTGAGCAGTGTTATGGAGAGATAGTTATGCGACTCTCTATGCCTTTGTCTATTTTTAGCCTAAAGGTCATTGCTTCACGCTATGTATGTGGTGTGAGTGCAAATGTCTTTAGGCTTTTTTTGTTTTTATAATAATTTACTAAACACCTAGAGGAGGATAAGCATGAAGTTGCTTTTGGACACAATTAAAGAAGAAGGAATTGTTCTCTCAGATTCAGTATTAAAGGTAGATTCATTTTTAAATCATCAAGTAGACCCTCACCTTATGCAAGCAATTGGGAAAGAGTTTGCACAGCGTTTCGAAAACGATGGGATTACGAAAATATTAACAATTGAATCTTCGGGAATAGCGCCTTCAGTCATGGCTGGCTTACATTTAAATGTTCCCGTTATTTTTGCTAGAAAAAGAAAATCATTAACGCTAATCAATGAGCTTTACACATCAAAAGTGTATTCTTTCACGAAACAAGAATCGAATGAAATCTCTGTTTCAAAAAAGTTCATTCATGAAGGTGACCGCGTTTTAATTATTGATGATTTTCTTGCAAATGGACAAGCTGCGCTTGGATTAGTTGATATTGTTAAGCAAGCAAATGCAGAGGTTGCAGGAATTGGGATTGTTATTGAAAAAAGCTTCCAAGAAGGAGGGAATGAACTTCGTGAAAAAGGCTTCCGTGTTGAATCACTAGCTCGAATTGCTTCACTAAATAACGGAATGGTTACTTTCATTCAAGAAAAAACGGAGGAAACAATTCGATGAAACAGAATTCATTCAAAGTTACTTCATTAGGTATTCAACATGTATTGGCTATGTATGCGGGAGCTGTCATCGTCCCGTTAATTATTGGTGGAGCATTAGGTTTAACAGCAGAGCAGTTAACATATTTAGTATCTATTGATATTATGACAAGTGGTTTAGCGACGATTCTTCAAGTTTGGCGTACAAAATATTTTGGTATTGGTTTACCGATTGTGTTAGGATGTACATTTACTGCTGTTGGACCTATTATTGCCATAGGAAATCAATATGGAATTTCATCTATTTATGGAGCGATTTTAGTTTCGGGGATTTTTGTTGTTATTATCGGTAAATACTTTGGAAAGCTCGTTAGATTTTTCCCACCAGTTGTTACGGGTTCAGTCGTAACAATTATTGGAATTACCCTTGTTCCAGTTGCGATGAATAATATGGCTGGTGGTCAAGGTAGCCCTGATTTTGGATCGATGTCAAATATTGCTCTTGCATTCGGAACATTATTATTTATCATTTTGCTTTTTCGTTTCTCTAAAGGATTTATTCGGTCTATATCAATATTAATTGGATTAATTGCAGGGACGATTGTAGCTTATTTTATGGGGAAAGTGGATTTTAGTGCAGTTGGGGAAGCTTCATGGTTACATATGCCGCAACCATTTTACTTTGGTTTACCAACATTCGAAATCACTCCAATTTTTATTATGATTCTCGTTGCCCTAGTTAGTTTAGTTGAATCATCTGGTGTATATTTTGCTCTCGGAGATATTTGTGAGAAGAAAATTGAAGAAAAAGACCTTGTCAATGGTTATCGCGCAGAAGGTTTAGCTAGTATTTTCGGCGCTATTTTTAATTCGTTTCCTTATACGACTTATTCTCAAAACGTAGGGCTAATTCAAATCTCTGGTGTTAGAAGCAATAATGTAATTTATACGGCAGCTGCCATGTTAATCTTACTTGGATTTGTACCGAAGATTGGAGCTATTACTACGGTAATCCCAGAGCCTGTATTAGGTGGGGCTATGATTGCGATGTTCGGAATGGTTGTTGCATCAGGGATTAAAATGTTAAGTAAGGTTGAATTTGCTTCTCAGGAAAACTTACTAATAATTGCTTGCTCAGTAGGTATGGGACTCGGTGTTTCTGTAGTTCCTGGTTTATTTGCTGAAGTGCCTGAAAGCATTCGCATTTTAACTGAAAATGGGATTGTAGCAGGTAGCTTAACAGCGATTTTAATGAACATTTTATTCAATGAATTTAAAGTAAAGAAAAAACAACCTATTGAATTAAATGAATCAAATGCTTCTTAAAGATATATTTATTTGAAAACAGAGTGAAATTTTGCTTAGAATATCCCACATGTTTTATTCGAAAAATGTTAAAACGCCACATCCAATCTTATCGATTTTCTTGATAGATAAGATTTTGGAGGTGGCGTTTTTAAGTATGTAACGAAAAAAAAATCTCTAAGAAAAGGAGTATTTATGGTTATATAAGAACACTTCCTTGACTTTAAAATTGTATATTTTTCCCTCCAATTTAGAATATTAATAATGAAGCAGTAAAAATTCTGGAGGAATCAATTTTGGATGTAATGGGTTTTGGTTTAATGGTTATGAAATTGAGTATTGGATTTTTTTGTTTGTCTTTTATTCTTATTGTGACTGGAAGAAAATCATTTTCTCAATTAACACCAGTTCATTTTATTTTTATACTACTTCTTGATGACTTTTTAGGACATATCTTATATGAAAATGACGTTAGTATTATTAAATTTTTATTTGCGATCGGCTTTTGGACTTTGTTAATTTTGACTCTTGACTTTATCACAATAAAATATACAAAATTCAGAATTTTATTACATGGTGAGCCAGTTATTATTATCAGAAATGGAATACTTGATCGAAACGCTATTAAAAAAGCAAAGCTAGACTTGAATCAAATATTAAGTTTACTAAGACAAAAAAGTGTATTTTCAGTCAGAGAAGTAGAATATGCATTAATAGAGACTAATGGACAAATTAGTATAGCGCTGAAATCTAAATACAAAATCCCAACTAGTGAAGATTTTAATCTTCCCGAAAGAAAAGTGAATTTGCCAATAACACTGATTATGGATGGAAATATACAATGGGATAATTTAAATGAATGTGGAATGGGTGAAAAATGGTTAAAGAATGAATTATGCACTAAAGGATTCGATAACCATAAGAGTATCTTTTATGCTGAATGGAAAGAAATTGATGGGTTACATATATCTTCTAAATAAGTGAGTGTTGCTAAATCATTTATTGAAGAGGTGATTTAATACCACTACTTCGGTTGGGAATAAGATGAATATTTAAAATAGATTGATAGTTATTTATGACAAAAAATAATTCTTAATAAATATAAAATTTTAAAAAACACATTTAGAGGATTTTATGTTCACATTCGTTAATTTCAAAAATATAATAGGTTATCGGATAAAGGGATGTGAGGGAAATGGAAAAATACTATTGTGACCATTGCTGTCTTCTCTATAATAAAGAGGATTTATGCCCTGTATGTGGTAGCCTAGTGGCGAAGAAAATCATTATTGAAGTTCAAAAGAATGCTTATAATTATAAGTTAGAACAAGAATAAAAACGGCACATTTATTGTGCCGTTTAATTTATTTCTACCATTAACACAATTAACAAACTTCCGACATTTGTAATGGTAATTGGAAGTTTAAAGGCTTTTGTAAAGCCGTAAACCTTAGTTTGACCAACTAAAACGGTTGGAGGTGTAATATCCATCTCAAATCCTCTTTGAGAAATATAGGTAGAGAGGCTCCCAGCAATCATATTACCAAGCTCACCTGCAAACGATTCTAACATTTCTCCTTCAAGAACCATTCCAAACATTGCTTCGCCAATTTTCCCAAAAACCATTTCACTTCCATCAATAATAATTCTCCCTCTAGCATCTCCAGTCATTCCGATTAGGACCCCGATAGAGTGCTGGGTATAAGGCTCAGTAAATAAAGATGGCTTTTCAATCGTAATCTCCAGTGGCAAAACTGTTTTAACTGATTCGATGGTCCCGTTTAAAATATCTGTTACGCTTTTTGTTAATGTCACAATGGATTCCCCCAACTTTTTAACTAGGACTATTTTAACATAAGGGAAGAGAAAGCAAAACAAGTGAACGATATTTTCGGTACTTTTCCAATGAGTGTATAAAGTTTAAATTTTTGGAAAAAGTATGTTGAGAATTAAAAAGGAGAGATCCAATATGGCGTTCGTTGTTTCGGTAGCAGAAGCGTTACCTCCTCATATTTTAAGACAGGATGAAGTTACTCAATTCGCAAAAGATTTATTTTCAGCCTCCTTTAATGATTTTGAACGCTTATTAAAAGTATTTGATAATGGTGAAATTGAAAAGCGTCACTTTGTAAAGGGGATCGAATGGTATAAAAGGGAAAATACATTTCAGCAAAAGAATGATGCTTATATTGAATGTGCAGTTGAATTAGGAGAAGAAGCGATTAATAATTGCTTAACGAATAAGGAATTTCTTAAAATGGACATTCCTTTTGATGAAATTGAAGCCATTTTTTTTATATCTAGTTCAGGTATTGCTACACCTACTATTGAGGCAAGGATTATGAATCGGTTACCATTTTCGAAGCATACCAAAAGGATACCGATCTGGGGTTTAGGCTGTGCAGGTGGAGCAGCAGGTCTTTCACGAGCGTATGAATATTGCCTAGCTTTTCCTTATGCAAACGTCTTAGTCCTTTCCATTGAGTTATGTAGTCTTACGTTTCAAAGGAACGACCGAACAAAAAGTAACTTGATTGGGGTATCACTATTTGCAGATGGGGTAGCATGTACACTACTTTCAGGTAAGAAAGTTGATCGAGGAGCCTTTCAAAAGTTGAACTCGTCTCCAGAAATAATGGCAACACAATCAACTTTATTACCAGATTCTCTTGATGTAATGGGGTGGAAGGTGAAAGATGAAGGTTTATTCGTCATCTTCTCAAAGGATATCCCATCCATGGTCGAAAGTTGGTTAAAGCCAAATGTCTCTGAGTTTTTACATAAAAATCAAGTAAGTATGGAAGATGTTACTCATTTTATTGCACATCCTGGTGGCAAAAAAGTAATTGATGCGTATTTAAACTCATTGAATATGACTGAAGATATGACAGCTATAACCCATAGTGTGTTAAAGGAGTTTGGAAATATGTCTTCAGCAACAATTTTTTATGTATTAAAACGATTTATGAAAATAGGAAGAACGGGTGAATATGGATTATGTACGGCATTAGGCCCAGGTTTTAGCTCAGAGTTACTCCTAATGAAATGGGAGGAATAAGAATGGCTTTTTATTTGTTTTTTATCCTTATTGTATTTCAAAGATTAACTGAACTAGTAATTGCCAAAAGAAATGAACGCTACTTGAAACAAAAAGGAGCATTAGAATTTGGTAAAACGCATTACCCGATAATCGTTATCATTCACAGCTTGTTTTTTGTCAGCTTTTTAATTGAAGTAGTTTTTTTAAACAAAGAGCTCTCGTCTATATGGCCACTTTTGCTCACATTATTTTTACTAACTCAGGCTGGGCGAGTATGGGTATTGTTTTCACTCGGAGTATTTTGGAATACAAAAATCCTCGTATTACCTAATAATCCGCCTGTAAGGAAAGGACCCTATCGGTTGATAAAGCATCCAAACTATTTGATTGTATCACTCGAATTTATCGTGATTCCTTTGCTTTTTCAAGCCTATGCTACAGCTTTCATCTTTTCTGTACTTAACATCATAGTACTAGCTATTCGTATTCCTACTGAGGAAAGGGCATTGAAACTATTGACTAACTATGAAGAAGCTTACCGAACAGTACCAAGGAATGAGAAAGAAGTTAAAAAAGTGTGACACGAAATAAGAAAACAGGTGAACATTTTTTGAATAAAGGTAAAACGCTATTGAAAACGATTATCACGCATGATAAAATCTAATTGAATTTGAAAATTATTCTCAATGTCATTCCAATAAGGGAAGGTGTTGTTACATATGGTAGTCGTTTTTATAGCTGGTACAGTAACAGCGTATGCAATTGTTATGAATCACGTCTTAAAAAATATTGCAAAGCCACATACAAGATAATTATATATTTCACTCAAAACCAGGTATTTAAAATATCTGGTTTTTTTATTTTCGTTGGAATTGAATGAAAAGTAATTTAAAATAGATGTTAAACTAAGTAATTTAGAGTGATGGGGGAGTTTTACGCTCTAGCTTAACTAATAATTTAAACAAGGGGATAAGGATTCATGACTCAAACAGTATTACAACAAGATACTGCTGATTTAATGAGTAAAATTATTGCTACATTTCATCAAGTAAATTCGAATGGGGATCTACAAACAGCAGAAAGAGTTCGTGACTTAGCGGTGAAGCTGAAAAAGCAAGAATATTCAATTGCATTTTGCGGTCATTTTTCTGCAGGTAAATCCAGCATGATTAATAAACTGGTTGGTGAGGATTTACTTCCTTCTAGTCCAATTCCAACAAGTGCAAATCTCGTCAAAATAAAGGCTGGCGATAATTATGCCAAGGTCATGTTTAAAGAAGGGAAGCCGAAATTATATCCTGCACCATATGATTACAATCAAGTAAAGTCATTCTGTAAGGATGGGGATCAAATTCAAGCAATTGAAATAAGCTATTCTAATACTAGCTTACCAAGTGGTATTAACATTATGGACACTCCAGGGATTGATTCTACAGATGATGCCCATCGAATTGCGACAGAATCAGCCTTGCATCTGGCGGATCTTATCTTTTATGTTATGGATTACAACCATGTCCAATCAGAATTAAACTTTCTCTTTACGAGAGAATTAACAGCGGCAGGAAAGCAAGTATATTTAATCATTAACCAAATAGATAAGCATCGTGAAGAGGAATTGAGTTTTGAGCAGTTTAAGGTGAGTGTGAAAGATTCATTTTCTTCATGGGGAGTAAACCCTGCAAGGATATTTTATACTTCATTAAAGTATGAAACACATCAGGAAAATGAATTTCATGAACTCCAACAATTTATCCATGAAAAGATGGAAAAGATGCAAGAACTATTACCGGTATCCATTTTAAACTCATTAAAAAAACTTAATAGTGAGCATGCCGTCTTTTTAGAAAAGGAAAACTGGGAAGAAATAGAAAAGTACGAAGGAATATTATCAGAGCTTACTGATGATGAACGAGCAAATCTCTCTGAACGATTAGTTATGCTTGAACAAGAATTAATCACTGAAAAATCCTCTTATAAGAAGTTTGAAAGCAATCTAGACAATCGAGTGGATGATATTTTAAAAAATGCCTATTTAATGCCTTTTCAAACAAGGGATTTAGCTAAAGCATATATTGAATCACGGCAAAAAAACTTTAAAGTTGGCTTGTTTTTTTCTCGACAGAAAACAGAAGAGGAGAAAAATAAACGTTTACAAATCCTTTTTAAGGATTTATCTGAAAAAATAAAGTCACAGCTTGAATGGCATTTAAGGGATTTGTTTTTTCAGGTTTTAAAGGAGCAAGAGATACAAGATTCGAATGTTTTAGCGAAGGTACAAAGCTACCAATTAGCAATTGAAGATAAAATCCTAGTAGAAAGTGTTAAAGAAGGGGCACTTCTGTCAGGAGATTATGTTCTTAACTATACGGACGATGTGGCAGGAACCATTAAGAAAATAGCCAAAAGCAGTATCGTTGAATTGAAAGAACTTTGTTTAGCAGAGAAAAAAGCAAAGCATGAAATGAAAGAAGGACGACTTGAACTTGAAATTCAACGAGTAAGAAAATTTGTAGAAGCATTGAATGGACTCATAAAGATAAAAGCTTCGCTTCAAAACAATAAAGAACAAGCAAAAAAAATAATCTCGGGAAATTTTCCTAGAGAGTTTCAGCAAGAATTACTTACTCAGCTACTTGCAGAGCAACAGGAAGAGGTAGAAATCATATTTGATTCGAATGATTTACCCAAAAGTAATGAAGGTAAGGTGCCTCTCCAAGAAGTGTTTGAACATGAGATAAGCGCTCAGCCGAAATCATTGATTGAGCGCTCAACCGATGATTTAGTGAGAAAACTTCAATTCACAGCTAATGCTGTTCACAAAATCCCTGGTTTTCATAAAATGGCTGAACAGTTAATCAATAAGTCAGAAAGGCTTTTGGATAAACAATTTACTGTTGCCCTTTTTGGTGCCTTTAGTGCTGGAAAATCATCCTTTGCGAATGCTTTGATTGGTGAGAAAGTACTACCAGTTTCACCTAACCCGACTACGGCGGCCATTAATAAAATCATGCCTATTAATAATGAAAATCAACATGGAACGGTTTTAGTGAAAGTGAAAGCTGCTGATGTTTTATTTAATGATGTCATTCACTCTTTAAATGCTTTGTCCATGACTGCAAACAATTTTGATGAAGCCATCGAAAAAATAAAGCAAGTCAATGATCGCAAAATAGATTTTGAAGCAAATGAAAAAACACACTTTGCTTTTCTTCATGCATTTATACAAGGATTTGATTCATTTCATAAGTTATTAGGAACGACGGTAAGGACTGACATGGACGAACTAAAGGACTATGTTGCAATTGAAGAGAAATCTTGTTTTGTAGACATGATTGAAGTGTATTATGACTGTGAGCTAACTCGGAGAGGGATTACCCTTGTTGACACACCTGGAGCGGATTCGATCAATGCTAGACATACAGGAGTTGCCTTTGATTATATCAAAAACTCAGATGCGATTTTGTTTGTTACCTATTATAACCATGCATTTTCAAAAGCTGACCGTGAATTTCTGATTCAATTAGGAAGAGTAAAGGATGCTTTTCAATTAGACAAAATGTTCTTTATTGTAAATGCAATTGATCTTGCCAATAACGAGGAAGAAAAGCAATCGGTTATGGATTATGTAAGCGAACAGCTCAATGAATATGGAATTCGCCGTCCAAATCTTTTCGGTGTATCAAGCTTAGCGGCATTAGCAGAAAAGCTTGAACAAAATCAAGAAGGAAGTTCGAAGATTCATCTTTTTGAAAAGAGCTTTTATTCCTTTATTTCACATGATTTAATGGAAATATCTATTTCTGCAGCACAGGTGGAATGGCAAAGAGTGTTAGAACAATTAAGAAAATTTATTCATTCCTCCCAAGCAGATAAAGAGATAAAGCTAAAGAAAAGAATTTTATTAGAAAAAGAGCAAATGGCTGTTCGTGAATTGGTAGAGAGACAAACAGCAGATATTTTTAAGCGGAAATTGAATCAAGAAGCTGATGAACTCATTTATTATGTACAGCAAAGGGTGTTTTTCCGTCATCATGACTTTGTTAAGGAAGCCTTTAATCCAACATTATTAAAAGATGATGGGCGTAACCTTAAGAAAGCCCTTCAAACAGCACTTGAGGATTATTTGAACAGCTTTGGGTTTGATTTCGCCCAAGAACTGAGAGCAACGACAATAAGAATTGAAGTTTTTATGGGGAAATTATTAAAGGAAGCAAATGAAATGGTTTTGAATCTTATAACGGATATTAACTCAGAGATAAGCTTTAGTCCGTTTGAAATGAAAAGCTTGCCAGGGCTTGATTTTGCAACAGCGTTTATGAATGAAGACCGTTCCCAATTTAAAAAAGCATTATCCTACTTTAAAAACCCAAAATCATTTTTTGAAAAAAATGAGAGACGTTTTTTAAATGATGAATTAGAACAAATGCTGCAAGAGCCATCTCAAGTATATTTACAATCTGAAAACACGCGGTTAAAAGACCATTATGATCATCACTTAATAGGTGAATACATGCGTATGCAACAAGCAATTCTTGAGCAAGTAGATGAATATTATGCTGGAATTCTTGCAGTATTAAGCGACCATTATCCGATTGAAAAGTTACAAGAAATGGAAAAAGAAATAGCAAACTACGAATAAATCTAAAGATAAGTACCAAGATGGGAGAGTTAGAGATGAACCTATTTGTTACAACAGAATGGTTAGCAGAACATTTAGAGGATGAAAATATTAGGATTGCCGATTGTCGGTTTAATCTTGTAGATTCAGAGGAAGGGATTCGTTTATACTTAAAAGATCACATTCCAGGAGCTGTATATTTTCACCTTAATAATGATTTATCTGGTCCGGTTTTGTCTCATGGTGGAAGGCATCCTCTCCCAAGCTTAGATAAAATAAAACAAACACTTCAACTTGCAGGAATTAGCCAGGATACAATTGTAGTTGCTTATGACGGTGGAGAAGGTGCATTTGCATCCCGCTTATGGTGGTTATTAAAGTATGTTGGACATGAAAAGGTTTATCTCTTAAACGGAGGATTTAAAGCATGGAAGGAAGCGGGATATAAAGTTTCCAGCGAATTCCCAGGAATTAATGAAACGAATTATGAATTATCTGTTAATCATGATATATTAGCCTCCTATGAAGATGTAAAGAATCTTGTAGATAAAAGGGATGAGAATACAATCTTAATTGATTCGAGAGATAGGAATCGCTATTTAGGAATTGAAGAGCCAATAGATAAAAAAGCTGGTCATATTCCAGGAGCCATCAACATGGTATGGTCAGAAGGGTTTGACAAAGGGTTATTTAAGTCAAGTAAAGAACAAGAAAAACGATTTTCAGCTATTGATAAAGACAAAAAAATTATCGTATACTGTGGTTCAGGGGTTACAGCAACTCCGAACTTTATAGCACTTAAGGCAGCAGGTTTTCATGAAGTGAAACTATATGCTGGTAGCTATAGTGATTGGGTTTCATATGATGAAAACAAAATTGAAATTGGTGAATAATCGCTTATATAAATGATTTGAAATGAACGGGAGAGAAGAAATTGACTAATGAACATGAACAAAAGCCATCATTCTTGCTAGTCGATGGGATGGCATTATTATTTAGAGCTTATTTTGCAACAGCTGTTACGGGACAATTTATGATTAATTCAAAAGGAATTCCTACGAACGGGATAAATGGCTTCGTTAAACATTTTTTAACAGCAGTGTCTTCGTTTAGTCCAACTCATATTGCTGTTTGCTGGGATATGGGGAGTAAAACATTTCGCACTGAAATGTATGATGGCTATAAAGCCAATCGACCAGATGCACCTGAAGAGCTAATACCACAGTTTGACTTAGTTAAGGAAGTGGTTGAGGCATTTGATGTCCCAAACATCGGTTTAACTGGCTATGAAGCAGACGATTTAATTGGAACGATTGCGAAAGACTCTCATAACGCCCAAGTGAAAATTCTTACAGGTGACCAGGATATTCTTCAATTAATTGATTCTAATATTTCAGTCGCTCTCCTACAAAAAGGATATGGCAATTATCTTGTGCACAATGAGGACACATTTTTCGCTGAAAAAGGAATCTATCCGAAACAAATGATAGACTTAAAAGCATTTATGGGTGATTCCAGTGATAACTATCCCGGCGTAAGAGGAATAGGAGAAAAAACAGCCCTAAAATTATTACAGCAATTTGGTAATGTAGAGGGAGTACTAGCTAATCTCGACCAGCTGACAAAAGGACAGCGGATGAAAATAGAACAAGATCTCGAGATGCTTCATTTAAGCCGCAAGTTAGCAGAAATTAAATGTGATGTACCTATTGAATATACACTAGACCATGCAATGTTTAACATGAATCGTGATAAAGTAATGGACAAGTTTTCTGAGGTGGAACTTAAAGGCCTAGACCGGTTCCTCGATATAAAGCAATACGCATAAAGAGTAGCGCAAAGCTCCGAAAAAAGTGAAGACAAGTTAGTTGTTTTCACTTCCTAAACGGAGACTTGCGCTCTTGTTTTGTATGGAAAATTCGTCGTCGGTTTTATTGAGCAAGCCTCGATTTTAACGAAGTAATCGTTTATTGGGAGCAAATGCTCATGATTGTTTATTTTGTATTTTTCTTTTTTGCTGCATTTTCCAATTTACTCATTGGTTCTTTTGAGAATTCAGTATCTTGACCATGTCCTTGTGGATTCACACCAGATGTAGCTTTTCCACGATTGCGCTCTCTTTTACCCATAAGATGACCTCCTTTAAGATTCTTCATCTATTATGTGTAAAAAAGAATCAATTCACACTAGGAAAAAACATCGATTATTAACTGAATTTTTTGCGTTTTCATAGTGTTATTCCTTTTTTCAAAATTATAGATAGATAATTTTCTGAATGTAAGGTAAGATTTTAGGAGGGTTTGGGAGTTAGGGGGAATGAATGAATTGTCTGTAAATACAGTGGAAGAATATTTGTGTTTTTTGCAAAGTAAAGGCTTTCAGTTTCAAGATGACGCAATAGGGTTTATTTACTTTGGCAAGCATTATACGAATGCATCAGATGAGCTAACAAATACGGCAATTGAGTTAACATTAAAAGTGCAGAAAAAATTTGATGGTAGCTTCTATGTTTCGTTGCTTGAGATGCTCGTGGCTAATAAAATTAATACTCGGCTTGAAGCAATTCAGTTTGTGAAAGATAAAGAAATACTCTCCATCTAATAAGCCTCGTAAAAAGTGTAATATCGTTGCTAAAACCTGAGTAAATTAAAAGAATCCATATACAATTAAGGGGGCTGTCTTAGCCCCTTTATTTTTTATGAATTGCAGCTCTTGCTAATTCATCAGCTACTTTGTTTTCTGAGCTTGGAATCCATTTCAAAAAGAATAGTTCGCACTGATTTGATAACATTAACACTTTTTCAAGAAGAGGTGCATATGTCTTATTTTTTACAAACTCTTTTTCAATTGCTCGGTTCACAGCTTGAGAATCAGTGCGGAATGAGACGATTTGGTAATCTTTTTCAAGACAAATTTCTAGAGCTTTAATTAATGCCCAATACTCAGCTTCATGATTATCCATCATTCCAAGAGGGATAGAATATCTTTCAACAATGCCATTATTTTTAATAAAAATTCCTGCACCACTCAGACCGGGATTCCCAGCACTAGCCCCATCTATGTATACTTCAATCAATGATAATTCCCCCAATAAAAGTCAACATTATAAAGGAATGAAAAATGACAATAAAAACAGTTTACCATAAAGTTTAAAATAAGAAAGGCTGGAAAAGATGAAATATAAAATAGAATGGAACTATAAAATAAAAGGAAAAGAGGAAGTAAGCTTTAGGTCTGATTGGTTAGACGCTGAACTTGCTCTTCAAGTTGGAGAAGATATTGAAAAAAGCGGGAAGGGAAACGATTTATATTACTATGATGAGAATGGTACTTCATGGAAGACAATGGAATTGAAGAAATTACTTGTAGAAATTGAAGAAGAGCCACATGATTTAATTGTTTATTTTGATGGTGGCTTTAATAAGAGTACAAATCAAGCAGGTATTGGAGCAGTTATTTATTATAAACAAGGGAAGAAGAAATACCGCATCCGAACAAATGCGCTTTTGGATGAAATAGAAAATAATAACGAAGCAGAATATGCTGCCATGTACTTTGCTGTAAACCTTTTGGAAGAAATGGAAGCAAGTCAAATATCATGTGAATTCAAAGGTGACTCGCAAGTTGTGTTAATGCAGCTTCAAGGAGAATGGCCATGCTATGATGAAAGCTTAAATCGTTGGTTGGACAAGATTGAAGAGAAAATAAAAAAACTATCTATAAAAACAACCTATTCACCGATTTCAAGGGCTGAAAATAAGGAAGCTGACAAACTGGCTACCCAAGCACTTGAAGGAAAGTCTATTAATAGTAAGATGCAGATTATTTAACTTCATCGGCTGTTAAATATGGAACTAGAGAGGTGTGAGTTATTTGAAAAGAAAGGTACTATTTAATGATATTGAACAAATAATGCATGAATTTTGCCATGAGTGCTTTTTATATAAACATCATAAAAAAGAGGAAGGGCGCTGTTATGCTCATCGATTTTGCATAACCAAGTGTACGGTTGGGGAAAAAATAAAAACGATGGGTAGTAAATTGACAAAAAAAATTGACTAATATCAGTATAAAGCCTGATATAGTCATTCTCCTGTTTATAGATAATTTATGTCCTAATACAATAAATAAGGCTGGCATATGAATGCCAGCCTGACTATTTATGGATTAAAGTTTTACAACGTTTGCAGCTTGTGGTCCACGGTTTCCTTCAACGATTTCAAAAGAAACTTCTTGGCCTTCTTCTAAAGATTTGAAGCCATCTCCTGTAATTGCAGTGAAGTGTACGAATACATCGTCTCCACCTTCAACTTCGATAAATCCAAAACCTTTTTCATTGTTAAACCATTTTACTTTACCGTTTTGCATATTAACTTTTCCTCCTAAGCCTTTCAAGACACATTAATTGTGCCTAAGTTAAATATTACCACCTAACAAAATACAAACAAGATATTTTTTGAAATAACGGAAATATATTCTGTTAAATGATGACTTTAATATACACGAATGACGGACTGTCGTCAAGGAAATAACTGATAATTTCTTAAAAAGACTATCAAATTTTTTAAATATTTTTAAAATTATAAGTTAAACCTTTTTATTAATGGGAAATTGGTCTGTAGTTTATTATGTTGATATATCGGTAATCAGAACAAACTATCTTTACTATTAAATCAGTTAACACTAGTCCTTTTCTTTTCATTTCAGTAATATAAGGATAGACGTTTGAATTTCTTAATGAAACTGGAAGTGAGCATTAGTATGAAACTCATTATTGCGGAAAAACCAGACCAAGGTGTAACTTTGGCCTCTGTTTTTAAAATAAAAAAACATCAAGGGTATGTCGAAATTTTTCCAAATGATGTTTTTCCGAAAGGAGCTTATGTAACATGGGCTATCGGTCATATTTGTCAGCTTTCTGCTCCGGAAAAATATCATTCAGAATGGAAAAAGTGGTCATTATCAACTTTGCCAATCATTCCTTCACAATTTGAATATGAAGTTACAAAAGATAAAGTAAAGCAATATCAGGTGATTAAAAATCTTCTTTCTAATCCGGCTCTAACAGAAGTCATTCATGCAGGAGATGCTGGGAGGGAAGGAGAGCTAATTATCAGAAACATTCTCCGCCTCACAAAATCAAAGCTGCCAATGAAAAGGCTTTGGATTTCATCCTTGACCCCAAAAGCAATCAAAGATGGATTTCTCTCATTATTAGATGAATCACATACTCGTAATCTTTTTTATGAGGCTTATACAAGAG
>JAEWIG010000235.1 GCA_023387295.1 Bacillota bacterium
GAGATACTAAAATAGCAGTTCGAGTTTATGATAAATATTTTATGAGAAATGGAAACAGAGCAAGTTTGAGCCTAACTGTAGTTGGTAATAACAGCAATATTTTTATTTCAGCCATTGGGGCTGGTGGAGGACAAGGTGTTTTTTTAAACTTTAGTCTTGGTGCAGAAAATGATATGGTGGCAATCGTGCGAAAAAGAATAGAACGAATGTAATTTTAGGTGGGTGGTTTTATGTTCGCAACAGAAAGTATCCTTACAACTTGGAGAAAGTTTGATGATTTTCCGATGGAAACCTTGACTAAATTATGGTTTTATAACAAAAGAAGCAGCAAGAAACAACGGGATGTTTCCCTTATGAGAGAACATAGACAACAATATGGGGTGTCCGGTAACTGTTTTGATCTGGCTATTTGGTTGCTTGATGAATTTAAAAATTCAGGTGTAGAAGCTTTTCCTGTTGGTCATAATTTGAAAACAGAAAGTGCTCACGTGGCAGTTGTAGCAATAAATGAAAAAGGGAATCGGTATTTTTGTGATTTAGGGGATCAATGGTTAAATCCAATATTAATTGACACAAATAGTGAGGATTATACGAATGAGGAAATGAGTGGTTTCTTTCCAGGAGCAAAGATAAAAGTTCAAGGCGATGAAAACGATATCGAAATATTTTACCATAGACCAAACGGAAAGATTTCAAAACAAGTCTTTAACACAGAGCCAATAGAAATGGACGATTTTTTACAAGCTGCTGAGTATTCTCAAAATTTAATTAAACCAAGACCTTTATTAGAATGTAGAATTCCTTATAAATCTGAGATTGCTCATTGGGAGTTCTACAACTGGGAAAGCTTTTTAAGTACAAGTGAGGGTTTATTTAAAGAACCTCAATTATTGCGAATAGAAGAATGGGTAGAAAAAATTAATCGAAAAACGGGTTATAACAAGGAATTTTTGCTTGATGTTCTGAAGCGATATAAACATATGCAAACCAAGAATTTATCCTAATTACTATAAACCTAATATTATATTTGAAAGGATCAGTGCTTATTTTCATTATAAAGATATCAATCTAACTTTGCCTAAGAAGATGCAGGGTAATTTTAAAGATTTTTAATATTATCCAGAAAACCAAACTGTTGTATATGCTGAAGATCCAGAAGGGAATATTATAGAGATTCATATTACGAACAGGCGCGTTAATAAGAAACGCGCCTTCATTTTGAAAATTAATCGCAAAATAGAAGTAATACCCAATTATAAGTTTTAAAGTTTTCCTATATAGCTTAGTTGATCGATTTCCTTTGAATCCATTGACCCGTCTAAAATTTTTTGTACATCGATTAGAGTATCTTGAAGACTAACAGCTACTCCTTTTTTACCCGAAAACTCTTCTGCAACATAAAATGGCTGAGTTAAATAGGCTTCAAGGAGTTCACCTCGTTTGTAAGTTTGAACTTCTGCATTTGGAATACTGTCAATGCCTCTTGTGCCAACAACAGAACGTAGTTCGCGGTAACGACGTAGTAATTTTTTCGCACGCTGTTGAGTAGTGAAATGAATTTGATCTACATGTGTACCTTCAAGTACAGATGAGGTTGAATAGATAGGGTTAATAGCAGGGAATTTATGTCTTGTTGCTAGATCAATATCAAATTGCCAGAGTGTTTCAAGTGGTCCGTATGGAAGTTCTTCATCAACGACCTCTCCTTTTAAGTCGACGAGTAAAGTCGTCACATTCTCGATCCCGATTTCTTGTAATCGTTCCTGTAGTTTGTAAATTTCACCTGTAATAACGTGAGTTCGATCAGCTGCAAATATGATTTCATTCGATGGGCCGCTTGTAGCCATTTTCTCATAGGCTTCATCGATTGAGTTAGATACGATATCAACATAATTGAGTGTATCTTTCATCTCTGGATGTTCACCATCTGGCATAAGAAGGTGGATAAGATAGCCTTCCTTTTTCAAACGATGGAAAAGCTCTGCAAGAATAACAAGCTGACCCATTCCTGGGCGAGCGACTAATCCGACTGTTCCCCCTTTTACAAGTGGTGCAAACAAATCCAAAGCCTTAATCCTCGTTTCAATCATTTCGATCTTCTCCCCTCTAATGATCAACTCATCCAAAGTGCATTCAGCTAATGTTGCTAGAGCCACTAGTGTTCGCACTTCTGCACGACCTACAGAAATCTTACCATTGCACAAATTTGAAACAGTTGCTGGGCGTAAACCTACTGTTCGGGCGGCAGTTGTTAAGTTTGGTACCCGCCTGCGTAATAAAGCGACATTTAAACGAATACTTTCAAGGTTATCCATTTTTTAACACCTCCTTTACTTCATATAGTAATCTTTTTTACCTTCAAACGCAACTTTGATTTCGTTTAAAAGTAATTATTTTTACTTTCTAATAAAACGAATAGTAATTTGATGAATGTGAAGGAATATACTGAAGCTAACGGATCTTTAGTTCAACAAGAAGGAAATAACACCCAATAAATAGTATATATAAATATAATAAGGAGGTATCAATATGTACCAATATTTCAATGGCTTAGTTATAAGAGAAGGAACTGATGGGGTTCCTGCTGAATATGTTGAAGCTCTATTTGAAGATGCTGGATGGGCAAGGAATACCCCTCATTGGCAAAAAGAAAAGTTTTCGCTTATATTTAAGAATTCAACCTGGGCATTTACTATTTGGGACCATAACAAAATGATTGGTATGGTGCGGGTAATTTCAGATCAAATTATGGCTGCTAACATTATGGATTTAGTTGTTTTATCGGAATATCGAGGAAAAGGTATCGGTAAAAAACTCGTGGAACTGTGTGTTCAAAAACTTCCCCACGGTGATTGGTTCGCTCATACATCAGCAAATAATTTCAGTTTCTATGAGAAGTGTGGTTTTGAAGTAAAGGACTTAGCC
>JAEWIG010000249.1 GCA_023387295.1 Bacillota bacterium
GTGTTGCAAGGAGAGAGCCAGGCACTTATCGGACAGCCCCATGTAGCTAAACAGGATAAACTGGATGCTTTCTTATACTGAAAGTTATTTCCTTTGTTTCATACTTCTCATATCTTTGAATTAGCGCTTCTCTCAGCTCATTTGGTAAGACAATATCATCAACAATCAATTCTGAAGCGAGCTTATATATATCAATATGCTCACTATATTCTCGTTGTTTTTCTTGAACAAATGCGATTTTCTCTTTTGGATCTTCAATTTCTTTTATTTTATTAGAATAGACAGCATTTACGGCAGCTTCCGGTCCCATTACAGCAATTTGCGCAGTAGGTAAAGCAATACAACAGTCAGGTTCAAAAGCTGGACCTGCCATCGCATATAGTCCAGCCCCGTAAGCTTTTCGAACGATAACAGAAATTTTCGGGACAGTAGCACTTGACATTGCGGCTATCAATTTAGCACCATGACGGATAATTCCTGCCCTTTCTACTTTTGTTCCAATCATAAAACCAGGTACATCTGCAAGAAATAGTAATGGGATATGAAAAGCATCACATAATTGAATGAACTTCGCCGCTTTGTCAGCAGAGTCGACGAATAAAACTCCCCCTTTTACCTTTGGTTGGTTGGCAATAATGCCAACTGTCCTCCCTCCTATTCTCGAAAGTCCAGTAATAACCTCAGCGGCAAAAAGTTTCTTTATTTCATAGAAGCTCCCTTCATCAATTAAAGCAGAAATGCATTCATACATATCGAAAGGGGCATTTTGATTTTTGGGGATGATTTCTTCTAAGTCACGTCCAGCTTTAGGCTGTATTGCTTCAACCAATTTGGTTTTTTCCTTAAAGCTAGCAGGAAAATAAAAGACATATTTTTTTGCTGATTCAATGGCTTCTTCTTCACTAAATACAAGAACATCCCCACATCCACTTACAGTGCAATGCATTCGTGCCCCGCCCATTTCTTCAAGTGTCACTTTCTCACCAATTACCTTCTCCGCCATTCGTGGAGAGCCTAAATACATTGAAGCATTTTTATCCACCATAATGACAATATCGCAAAAGGCAGGAATATATGCGCCACCCGCTGCAGAAGGTCCGAATAATAAACAGATTTGTGGGATCATGCCTGATAGTTTCACTTGATTATAAAAAATACGACCCGCTCCTCGACGATTTGGAAACATTTCAAGCTGGTCTGTAATTCTTGCCCCTGCTGAGTCGACTAAATAGATAAGCGGGACTTTTAACTTCTCTGCCGTCTCTTGAATCCTGATTATCTTTTCAACTGTTCTAGCTCCCCAAGATCCTGCTTTTACAGTCGAGTCATTCGCCATTACACAAACTGTTTGTAGGTTTATTTTTCCAATTGCTGTTATGACACCATCAGCTGGTAAGTCCTTTTCAATACAATTAGCGAACTTTCCATCCTCTTCATATACCCCATTATCGAAAAGAAGTTCAAGTCGCTTTCTGACAAACATTTTTTTTTGTTCTTGAAGTTTTTCATGATATTTTGGTTGTCCACCAGCTTCGATTTGTCTACTTTTCTCCCTTAGTTTTTCCACTAATGAATCAAGAGTTGCCATTCTTCTCCTCCTTATTTGAAAAGCGCAAGCGCCTTGGTCACCCCCGACAAGCATAAGACGAGCCTCACGGAAAGGTGGTTCTTTACCTTTCTGGGAGGATTGGCTTATGACCTCGAGGGGGGAGGCGCTGGAGCTAGACATATAAAAATGCCAAAAACTCCTCTATTCGTTACCAACAACTATTAGCAAATCTCCTTCATTCACGAAATCACCAATATTCACCTTTATTTCTACTACTTTCCCATGTTCCTGACTTTCTACTGGTATTTCCATTTTCATTGATTCTAGAATAATTACCTCTTGTCCAGCAGTAATTTCTTCTCCTAGTCCAACAAGAATATTGAATACTGTACCAGCCATCGCTGCCGTAATTTCTTTCATAAAAATAAATCCCCCTATTCTACAATCATATTTAATAGTAATCTAATTCGGAATAAAAACCCCTAATGACTTTTCTAAGGCGAGCGCTTGCTCATTTTCAATACAAATAACTACCCCTTGTTAAAAAATCTACTCGTTAGGCAATTATCACAAGGAGATCACCTTAAAAAAAAGGAGTTTTCCTTTAATATTTATATTTCTACAATCTTCTGTCTTTTTCCTTCTGAACCTGCAAACGCTTTCGATTTATTTTATTATCTTTTTATCATATAATAAGAATAATAGTTAAAAACGCTTTCATTTATTTGTGATATTATAGAAGATATTAATTATGACTTAGATTTTTCAAGGGACAAAGGAGGATTTCATATGAACTATAAAGTAGAGAAGTTGATGGTGAACTATAAAACGCTTGAAGAGTTCAAAAAATTTAGAGAATACGGCTTACAAGAATTATCAATGTTCGAGGATCTTGAGGCGAATATTATCGAAAACAATAGTGAATCGCCATTTTACGGAATATATTTTGGGGATAAACTCGTAGCCAGAATGAGTTTATATCGAGTCGAGAAAAAGTTTGATCGTTATTTTGAGCCAGCACAAGATTATTTAGAGCTTTGGAAGCTTGAAGTCCTATCTGACTACCAAAATAAAGGCTATGGAAAGACATTAGTTGAATATGCAAAAAGTCACGATCTCCCCATTAAAACAAACCCTCGTGTAAAATCAGGGGAGTTTTGGAGCAAAATAGGATTTTCTTCTGTTCATTATGATATGGAAAGAGACAGAGGAGAAAATCCACTTGTTTGGTTCCCACAAGGAGTTAAAGAGCAGACTCATTAATAAAAATGGCGGTCATTTTATTGGAATGTCCGCCATTTCCTCTTCCTATACCCTTTGTTTTTTCCCCTCATCTTTTAGAATAACCATTTTAAAGGCTTTTTCCATAATCTCTACTAGCTCATTATAATCTTTCTCAATCTTATTTAACTCTTTCGTTAATTTCTCATTTTCTGTTGCTAAATAATACAACTGTTTTTCTAATGTTTGAATACGTTCCTCGTATGTTTTAATATCCTCATTTTGATATCCAAATGTTTCTGTTTTTTGATAAAGTGTTTTTAAGTAATGAACTAAATCTTCAAAATCTAACATCTTTGCGTCTTCTTGCAGTTTAACTTCAGGTACTTCAGCATTTATTATTTCCGTCTCAGCATTGTTTGACATTAACTCTTCTTCTTGCTGAGATTGTTGCTTTCTTGCTTTTCTTTGTTTTTTAGAAAGCTCAATTCCTGATTTATATTGTTTTCTCACACAAGAGTTCCAGCGGAAGCCACAAGCTGCCGCTGTCCTTTTCAATCTCCTACCTACTTCTTCAAATGCCTGAAGCTGGGTGTTGCCTTCTCTAATATATTTAAGAACCAATTCAGCGAGTAGCAAATCTTCATCTTGAGACCAAGCATCCTGACGAGTTAAAGACATCAGCATATCCCTCCTAGTGTTTTTTATTTATACATATGCTCTTGCTAGAAAAGATAGACTGATGTCCTTCTTGATTTTTCGAAGCTACTTACTATTCAAAAACTGTGCAACCTTCCTATGGTGTGCTTCTCCTTCCCATAAAACTGCACAATTATGAACTTCCTCGTTAACTCTTTGTAAAATATCGGATTTTTCCCATTTATTGATGAAAATTGATTTATAAGCCTTTAATACATCTACCTCAAGCATTAGCATTTTTTCTAAAAAAAACTTACATCCTTCTAATCCTTCACCCTCAATAATGGTCTGAATAAATCCCAGATCTTTTAATTGTTCTGTATCATAAAGACTAGCTTCCATTAACATTTTCATGGCATTGATTGATGATAGCTTCTCTGATAAAAAGGTTCCTCCACCCCAGCCTGTCGTAATCGCTAACGTTCCTTGGATAAAGCCTGCCTTCACATGCTTACTAGCAATTCGATAATCACATGCAGATGCTAGCTCACAGCCACCTCCAACAGCAGTCCCATTCAATAAAGCTATGGTTGG
The DNA here is from genome assembly GCA_023387295.1 of Bacillota bacterium. Lineage (GTDB taxonomy): Bacteria > Bacillota > Bacilli > Bacillales > Cytobacillaceae > Cytobacillus. The sequence goes on from JAEWIG010000249.1 coordinate 4,004, forward strand.
CTTTGGATGAAAGAACAGTTTGGTTAATATATGGGACATTCTACTTAACATCTTATATGCTTCGTTTTCCGTTTTTAAATTGTGAAAGACTGATAAATCTCCTCCTGAACAAAAGGCGCGGTTACCTGCACCTGTAATAACTAGCACCTTATTATTTCCTTCACTAGATATTTTTAACGCTTCCTCTAACCCATCCATCACCTCATAACTTATGGCGTTTCTTTTTTCTGGTCTGTTAATTG
>JAEWIG010000275.1 GCA_023387295.1 Bacillota bacterium
TCAGCCCACGTGGAGCATTAGCTATTTGTAAAATTGCTAAAGCAAAAGCATATATTTCAAATCGAAGTTACGTGATTCCGGAAGATGTTATCGATATTTTTATTGATACTTCTAGTCATCGAATTATATTGGAACAGCGTTCAAAAGTTGCCCAAAATACAGTAGAGAACATTCTTCAACAAATAATCGTTCAGGTTAAATCTCCAGATCTTCAAGGTGTAGGACGTTAATGATAAAGCGCACTAGAATACTTGCGGTCATTTGGTTTTTGTTCGTTTTCGTATTTTATCTGTTCTATGATTCTTATTTTTCTTTATTTCTACTAGTCGTGTCCATCGTAATGTTCCTTTTCTTGGCTATTAGTACAAGGATGTATAAGAATAAAGTACAGATTACCATTGTAGGTCCTGAAACGATTAACAAAAATGAAGCAAGTGAATGTTATATCGAGGCAAAAAACGATTCGTTTCTACCTATCGTGAAAGTGAGATGTTCATTGAAAATGTACAATTCCTTAACTGGAGAAACGAGCAATCAGGAGGTATTCTTTTCGCTAAATGGAAAAGCAACTGAACAAGTATATATTGATGTAAAAAGTGTGTTTTGCGGGAAAGTGAAAATGAGTGTAGAAACTGTGCACTGTTTTGATTTATTAGGACTGTTTTATACAACTGATGCTCCAAAGGCATCAACGGAAATGCTTGTCTTACCAAACTTATTTGAAATGAATGTGGATTTGTTTGAGTACAAAAATAAAAATAATGAAGCTTTCTATTCTTCAGAGCTAGTAGGAATGAATAGTAGTGAAATTATTGGGATCAAACCTTATGTACCTGGTGATAATGTGAAAAATATTCACTGGAAGCTTTCAAGAAAATTTAATGATGTAATCATGAAAGAAATGAGTGAGACCGTTGATCATTCGCTGCTCGTATTACTAAATACCTCTCGTTCAAATCGGGATAATAATCTAGAACCTACTGTTTGTGATGCAATGTTGGAGGCTTTTTTGTCCATATCAAGAGCTTTGTTACGGGATGGACAATCGCATGCAATAGGATGGTTGAGTGGTCATCTTAATGAATGGCATATAGAAGAAGTATTCTCCGAGGATCATTTAGCAAGTTTAATAAGAGCGATTATGAATATGGAAAGAAAAGAACAAGAGGAATCAGCACTTGATTTGTATCTTCAAGAGCATGAACATCCAAGATTTTCACAGATTGTTTATATTACTTCTCAAAAAGAGGATGAAGAATTAGTTATGCGGGGAGTGGAGGCACAAGTGACGACATTAAGATGTAGGATATTGTCAAATCATGAAGATAATACAGTGAAAAGAGATAGCGTTGTATTCACTCCTGAAAGCATGAAGGAAGATCTACGCCAACTTGTTATATAAGGGGCTAAAAGCAATGAAGGATCTTACACCAACTATGTCTACTAAGAACACGATTCAACTTTCCCTTAAGGAAATGGAGAATGGTAGAAGAAAAGCAATATTGCCGTTAATAGTAGATATTTTTATTTTGGGACTTTTATATGTATCTGTATTGTTAAGTATTCAATCCATGTTTGAACTATACAATGTTTCACTATTCGCAATCGTACCTGGATTAATACTAATAATAGTCATGAGTCATTATGACAATTATCATCAGATCCGTTTCCGAATTTCACTCATCGTACTTGTACTCGTCATTGGCTGTTTGCTTTTATTCAATCATGATGTGTTAAATGGGTTATTTCTGCTGTTGAATCAAGTAAGTATGGTCGTTGGGTCGCAGACAGAAATGATGTTCAAGCCGTTTCATATATCAATAAAAACAGACTTATATGTTAGAGCTTTAAGTATCTTTTTTGGAATTTTTTCGCTTATCGTTGCTTATGTATGCTCATATGCATTAAAGCGAGCAACACAATTATTGATTTGGATTTTTATCCTACCACTCTTTATAATTCAATTACTTTTAGTCATTACACCAGCAATATATTATAATTTTTTCTTGTTTTTTGCTGGGATTCTACTAGTTAATTATTCTTTTATTAGTGGTTCTAATCGTTATAATATTGTTGGGAAAAGTAAGAATAGTATTAAGATTTTTAGTGCTTTGATTGTATTTTTGTTATTTATGTTGAGTTTCCTGTTTTTAAATATGATTGAACCTTTATCTAGCTATACGAAGAATGCTGCTGTTTTATCGATGAAGCAGGGTTTAATCAATAAAGTAGAGGAATTTCGTTATGAGAAAGAACAAACAAATACATTTACGCAAGGGAATTTTAGTGAATTAGGAGAATTGACATTAACGGACACTCCAGCGTTAAAGGTTGTTATGAGTAAGCCGACATCGCTTTATTTACGGGGATATGTGGGCTCGACATACACAAGTAACACTTGGAAGTCACTTGATTATCAAGCTTACAATGATTCATACGCCCTCTTTTATTGGCTGAGAAAATCTCAATTTAATGCCTTGAATCAATTGAGTAGTGTAAATAACTTAACGGCAAATGCAGCGGGCAGTGAAGAGCCTATTAGTGTAACGATTCATAATGTGAATGCAAATAGTAAATATCTTTATACCCCTTATGAATTGCAAACAAAACCGGAAAACTTCGGGGATGTCAAAACATTTGATGATAATATGATTGTTTCAACTTCATTTTTTGGAAATCGACTTTATGAGTATCAATCTTCTGATAACATTGTCAAAAAATATCCGACTGTCGCTAATGATTTATATAATGTAACGAAAAATAAGCAGACAGAAAACTATTTTAAAAATGAAGGTCACTATAATGAATATATTTATAAAAATTATTTGCACATTCCGAAAGAAACGAAATTCATTCTTCAAAGCCATGTTGAAAGCATTAATAATCTGAAGGAAGAGCGATTGTCCTATGAAGACATTATTAAGAATGTGAAATCAACTGTAAAAGATACGTTAACCTACAATACGGATGCCAATCCATTACCACAGTCGAAGGACTTTATGCAATATCTTCTTGAAGAAAGTAGAGTGGGCTATGCGACACATTATGCAACTTTTGCTACTTTATTATTTCGCTCATATGGAGTTCCTGCACGATATGTGGAAGGCTATTTAATTA
>JAEWIG010000288.1 GCA_023387295.1 Bacillota bacterium
AATCCAAATAAAAAAAGTTCAACCAGAAAGTTCTGGCTGAACTATATAATACGAACGGGTGCTTATGTTAAAGATGGAATGGCTGTTGCGAATCCATCTTTTTATTTTTCAACTTAGAATACATAAATGATTAGGCAAAAGAATTTACAAGGAGCTTGGTAGGCAATGCTTCAAATGAACCTGATTCAAAATTTGAAAACTTCATTTCAAATTAAACTTTCGAACAACGATCATTTTTTATGCCATACTATGGGTAGTAAAACCATTGTTTTAGATTCAAGTTCTTGGGAAAAAATTGTGGAGCTTAGTAAACCTAAAAATCCTGGCTATATTCAGTTCTCACAGAACGATGATTATTTATATGTAAAAATGACAATCGGGACAATTTATGTTTATGAAACAAGTGGGTTTCAATTAGTCAAAACTATTAAATCTAATAAAAAATTTCAATTTGTCGAAGGGGACTTTGCAGTAACTAATACTCCCTTCCTTATCCTTGATACACTGAATACCAAAGATGGGCAACAGCTGGCATTAATTAACATCGATAAAGGGGAAAACAGGATCCTAACGGAATTTGAAGATTCATCAACTCTTATCCATTATCATCACTATATCAAAAATGAAAATTCTTATATATTTACTTTGAGTCATGTAAATCACGAAGGTTACAGAGTTCAAAAAATAGTAAAAGTAATAGACCCCTTAAGAACAGGGTCGATTGAAGTGATGGATAACTCAGATATCTGGTATTGGGACTCAGTCGTCTATTGTTCAAGTCATAACACATATACTGTCGTAAATAATTATGAGGTATTTATACTCGATGGACAGTTTGAAAAAATTCTTAAGAAAGTCTGCTTATCAGAACAGGATTATCCTGACCACTTCGGCTATTTTCAACACATTCACCAGTCAAACGATGGTCGATTTATTATCCTTACATACTAGTGAGACAGTTTTAATCCTGCGATACGATGATTTAAAACCCATAGTAGTTGAAAAAATTGAGTATGCTTGTTTTGGCGAATTCAGCAACGATGACCGATTTATTCTTATAGGAACGTGGGAGATTGGTTACATCCTTGAAAACAATTTACGTTAAGCGGTGGTTAACATTTGTGGAATGCCTTTTGGATGTTACTTTTGTTCTAAAATAAGATTGTGAAGTTTTTACTTAAGCTAACGGATGCATTACTTCAAGATGGGATTGCTGTGGCGATCCCTTTTTTCTTGTTGCATTAACGAGTCAGGTTAGCTCAAGAAGATGATAAAATATCGTTAGGACAAAATTAACAACGAGGTAAAATTATGAAGTTAACATTGGCAACAAATGAAGAAATTAATATCTTGCATTCAAAGTTTAAAACATTCAATACTAGTCTTCTTGAAGAGCCAAGTGAGCTATATATCGGTATTATGGATGTATATGATCGTGTTCTTACAGAAGAAGAGGCGAGTGAGTTTTTGGGAAGGGACCATAATTTGAAGCACGGTGCAAGATTTGTAAATACCTTTACGGAACTTTTTCATATAGAAGAGAATGAGGTGTATGTACACATTTATAAAAAAGGTTTAAGAAAAGAAGTATTCAAATGTATATTAGCTTCTTTAAAAAGAGTAGAGGCAAGTCTTTTTCGAAAATTGTTTTCCAAAAGGAAAGGCATTTATAAGATAGACGACGTTGAAGCCCTTGCCTTTTTAACGAAACTTTCATTGGATGAACTGTATTTTGCGGATTTTTTCTTTCCTTCACTTGATACAGTGATACTCGGCAATTATGATTTTTCTTTTCCTGTTTATTCTAAGACTGCAACAGGATTCAAGAAGTGCAAAGAGATTGTTGAAGAAAACGGCTTATTTATACGACAGTAAGAAACTTGAAGAAGAAGTGATAAAATTGAATATAAATGTCAGCCCTCATATGGAGTGATTAAAAGAAATGGACCTTAAATTACTAAAAAAGTCATTAGAAACTGATGATTTAAAAGAAGTGGAACATTTGTTAGATGTTGTTGGAACTGAACAGGTCAAAGAAGCCATTCCACTCCTTTTAGAATTTTTAAAAAGAACAAATAACCATCAACTAAGGAATCAAATTGCATTGTGCCTTAGTGATATTGGCTGCGATGAAGTTGTAAAACCAATAATAGATATGATTAACAACCCTAAGACTTTAGGAAATAGGGGTACACTTCTTTACTCTCTTAAACCGTTCGAATGTTCCGAACATCTTGAATCTTTAGTTTATCATTTGATAACTGGAAATTTTGAAGTCCAAGCTGAATCATTTCAACTTATCCAAGCAATTAAAGGCAGAATTCCAAATGAAATGTTATTAAAAAGTATCGAAGCACTTAAAGATGAACTATCTGAATTAGAAAGTAAACACAATGTACTTTCAGAAACGTTAGAACGACTGTACTCATTCAAACAGATTTAATTTGATATATTTCCTTATTAAGCTAATAGAGAGCGTTAATCGAAGAAAGTTTAACGTTTTTTTGTTGAAGTTACTAAACTAACGAAGCAATTTAGCTTAACAAGAAATGATAAATTTTAAGAGGTGTAATATGATTTTAACTTGGAAACCAAACTGGTATGAACTTGACCAAACTGTAATTGTTGGTGATATAGGTTATTTCTATCTGGATAAAGCTGAGAAAGAATTTGCTAATGAAATGGATTCTTTTGAAGATAAAGAAGTACGGGGAGAGATAATAAGAATTACTCATCGTGAAATAGGCGAACTGAAAGGGATCCTAACAATTGGGTTAAGTTATCAATTTATTTTAAATGATGGTAAATATATTCAAGTCGATGCAGAAGAGCAAATTGGTAAGATAGAGTACCCTGACAGTTATAAAGTAATTGATTGGGTTTTTAATGTTGAATTAGATGTTCTAGAAATGACTGGCTATTCATCTCAAGAAAGGTTAGCCTGTTTTAAGAAAAATGAACGAATTATGCTAGAAAAGGGAAGAAAAGAAAGATATCGAAGCTTGTTGGGCATTGATTATATATAGTGACTACTGTATGTGAACAAATGTAATCGATGGATTTCATAGATTAGTTGCATTATTCGCGTCGCAATTTGAAACTGTACAAGCCTTTATTGAAATTTAATACTGCACACTTCGAACAAAGTATCTATTGATATAAAGTTAGTCTTGGAATGTGCTATTATCAATAGGTTAACAACGTTAATCTATGTTAATATTTCGAGATTTTTAGAATGAACAGCATGAAACTATCATAGGAGAGTCCTAAAATGAAAAAGAAAATGAATTATTTAATCTTACTTTTAATGACCATCTTTATAGCTGGTTGTACCGACGTAGAAGATGCGTCCATTACAGATCAACAAGAAGTATCCACAGTTGAAACAAATGATAATGGTGAAAAAGAAGAAACTATCAATACGGTTGTTGATGAACCAGTAGTAGAGGAAACACCAACCCAACCAAATAATGAACTTTTTTCAGGATACAAACTTATTGAAGTTGATGGTGGTGATTTATCTGGATATCGTGAGCCTAACGTCGTCGTTGACATTGGTTATGGGGACCGTGAATATTGGGCATTTACTAATGAATACGGGCAACTAGTACGTGTCATTGCTGACGAAATCATTCTACAAGATGACCGTACCGAACCTGTATTATCTTCTGGCAGATACTATCATGATGAGGCAAAGGTTCCTGGTGTCGAAAGTGAATTTTTAGATGAAGGACATATTATCGCTGATTCTCTCGGAGGGGTATCGAATGCTTATAATATTACCCCACAAAATAGTACCCTCAACCGACATGGTGACCAAGCTTATATGGAAGATGCGATCCGTAAAGCAGGTGGAGCCACTAAATTTGAAGCCATAATCACATATCCGAATACGGAAACACAGATTCCTTCAAGCTATCAGTATACCTATACAATAAACGGAAATGTCATTACGGATTCATTTGAAAATGTGAATCCAGATGAAGTAAACGAATCTCTTGGACTAACCGGAAATAATAAGTCCGGGTCCAAATCAGCAAGTTCTTCAACAAATGAAGGTGATCTTTCTAGTGTTGATACAAATGGAAATGGTATCGTGACAATCGCAGAAGCAAAAGCAGCTGGTTTCAGTATGCCGATAACTCGTGAACACTGGTTGTACAAATATATGCAAGATCGTGATAACGATGGTCTGGTAGGTGAATAAGCCCCTAGAAATTTGAGGCAAAATAAATGAACGTAAGAAATATAATTATTTTTCATTAAAGGAGACAGCAAAAAAGCTGTCTCCTTTTTATTAAGCTATTAGCAAGAAACCTTACGAACAGAGCCTTTTATAGAGAAACTGTTCTTACAAACATGAACAAAAAAGGTCAGTGGTTTGAATACGAGACTCTATAAAAAGTTTCAAAAAGTTGTTGACTTGATTTTATGAGCATGTTAATATTTAAAAGTTGCTTTTGAGCAACGGGTGTAGAAAATCCTTTTAAAGGACAATAACGCAAGAGGTCAGCAGTTAGACACTACTGGGCTTCAAAAAAAGTTTCAAAAAGTTGTTGACTTGATTTTCTAAACGTGTTAATATTTAAAAGTTGCTTTTAAGCGATAAAATGAAGAATTGCTCTTTGAAAACTGAACGAACAATAACGTCAACGTTTTTAGTCTTTTAGTAAAAAGACACAATGAGCTAATCAACTCACAATTTTTTGGAGAGTTTGATCCTGGCTCAGGACGAAC
>JAEWIG010000296.1 GCA_023387295.1 Bacillota bacterium
CAATTAAAGGTCGATTGGGCGGCAATTTATAAGGGAATCAATTAAAATAAACTATATCTTTATTAACATGTAAACAAAGAATGAGGTTCGGTCGAACCTCATTCTTTTCCAAAATACTATATATAAGCGCCCGATTGTAGAATAAAAAAAATCCTGTATATCAACACAGGATTTATAGTCAAACTATACTCATATAAATAATAACCATAAATACAAACCAACTAATGTAATGAACAATGTGGGAATCGTTAAGACAATGCCTGTTTTAAAATAAGTTCCCCATGAAATTTTCACACCTTTTTGCGATAAAACATGCAGCCATAATAAGGTAGCGAGTGAACCAATTGGGGTGATTTTCGGACCTAAGTCGGACCCGATGACATTTGCATAAATGAGTGCCTCTCGAATGATTCCGCTCGTATTCGTGTCGGCAATCGCTAGTGCATCAATCATCACAGTTGGTAAATTGTTCATAACGGAAGAGAGAATTGCTGCAATAAAGCCCATTCCTACTGTTGCAACAAACAATCCTTGGTCTGCAGCCATCTGAATTAATTCAGCTAATACACCCGTTAAACCTTCGTTTCTTAAGCCATATACAACAACATACATTCCAATTGAGAAAAAGACAATCGCCCAAGGCGCGCCCTTCAAAACCGTACGTGTATTTACTGCGTGACTTCTTCTAGCCATGAAAAGGAAGAAAACCGCAACAATACTGGCAATAAACGATACAGGAATCCCTAGAAACTCACTCGTAAAATAGCCAATTAATAATATTCCTAATACAAACCATGATAAGCGGAACATTTTATCATCTCGAATCGCTTCAACTGGTTTCTTTAACTCTGAAAAATCATATTGTTTCGGAATACTTTTTCGGAAATAAAGATATAAGACTACTATACTTGCAATGATTGAAAAGAAATTAGGAATAATCATTCTTGATGCATATTCAGCAAACCCTATTCCAAAGAAATCAGCTGAAACAATGTTCACTAAATTACTGACTACTAGAGGAAGCGAGGTCGTATCTGCGATAAATCCACTAGCAATAATAAATGGAAACACCATTTTTTCATTAAATTTGAGATTACGAACCATTGCCAACACGATCGGAGTCAATATAAGGGCTGCGCCATCATTTGCAAAAAATGCGGAAACTAAAGCTCCTAGTACAGATATGTAGACAAACATCCGTATCCCGTTACCTTTTGCCGCTTTTGCCATATGAAGGGCTGCCCACTCGAAAAATCCTGTTTCATCTAAGATTAATGAAATAATGATAATAGCAATAAATGTTAATGTTGCATTCCAGACGATGGAGGTCACATCGATGACGTCTTGAAAATCAACGACACCTACAAGTAGTGCTAAAACTGCCCCTCCACAGGCAGACCAGCCTATCGATAATCCTCTTGGCTGCCAAATGACGAAAATAATGGTGAGTATAAAAATCATTGTTGCTAAAATGACTGATGACAATGGAAATGCCCCCTGATTCTATATGTATCGTTCTTATTGTCTATTATTCTAGTAAATTCCATCCAAAAGAACATCTCCTCATTATACTAAATTAGTAAATAATTATTAACTAATATTATGTCACTAATTCAGATTCTCAAATGTTTCAGTTAAACCAACAGGGATTTTCCCAATGAATCCGACGACGATTTTTTTCATAAAAAAAGAAGGAATATTTCTATCCCTTCTTTTCATTCAATACATATATTATCTGATTGTTTTTAATGCACGGCTCCAAATGTTAACTTGGTCAAGCATTAAGTTTACATTATCAAGGTGTAACGCTTGAGGTTTAAATTCAGTACCGTTTTCGAAATCTGTAAATAAAGATAATGTTGGATGCGTACGAACATCGGCAATCATTAATTCTCCCATGATTCCACGTAAGTGTTCTGCTGCACGAGCGCCACCTGTTGAACCATAGCTTACGATACCAGCTGCCTTATTGTTCCATGCTTCACGAGCTAAATCAAGTGCATTCTTTAACGCTCCAGTAATGCTGTGATTGTATTCTTGAACGATGAATACGAATCCATCTAAGTTAGCAAGCTTTTCATTCCAAGTAGCAATCCCTGGTGCATCAGCTTCTCCTAAAAACGGTAATTTAAAGTCTGCAATATCAACGATTTCATAATTTGCATCTCCGCGTTTGTCAGCAATTTCTTTTACCCATTCCCCAACTTGTGGACTTACTCGGCCTTGACGTGTACTTCCTAAAATAATCCCGATGTTTAATTTTTCATTTGTCATTGTTACTTCCTCCTTGATTGCTCTGTTAAATATTTTGTCTAAAAAACCCATTCTTACCCCACCTATATTTTTTCAATAAACTTGTAGTTGAATTCGATTCCCAGAAGGATCTGTAGTAATGAAAGAATCATTCTCCCCTGAAACTTCGGCACCAATATTCTTCAAGTTGGCAAGCACATTTTGTCTTTCTTCTTCATTCGGTAAAACTAAGGTATATGATTCTAATCCAACACTATTGGCAGGAGGTATTGGCGCCCCTACACCATTCCATGTATTTAAACCAATATGGTGATGATACTTTCCAGTAGAGATGAATAGTGCCTGTGATCCATAGCGATTCACAACCTCAAACCCAAGCCCCTTCGTGTAAAATTCTTCGGTTTTCGCCAACTCAGATACATGTAAATGAATATGACCCATGACGGTTCCAACTGGTAGACCATTCCAACCTTCTTTTAATTCAGTTAGCAGATTTCTAAAGTCTAGTGGGTCAACAGCCATATCCACTTCTTCCCTATTCCAGATCCACTCAGAAGAAGGACGATCAACATAAATTTCTATCCCATTTCCATCTGGATCTGATAGATAAAGCGCTTCGCTAACAAGATGGTCTGATGAGCCAATTTGGATACCTTTATCAACAAAGTGCTTAACAACACTTGCTAAATCAGAGCGCTCGGGTAGAAGAAGAGCAAAATGATATAAGCCTGTTGTCCTACCTTGTTTAGGCATCACATTCTTCGGTTGTTCAATTGTTAGTAGGACAGTTTGCCCATCAGCTGTGAGATTTGCTGAGTACTCTGTTTGCTCCAAAACTTTAAAACCAATTATTTCTTTGTAAAAGGTTAAGGAACGCTCAAAATTTTGGACCTTGATGTTCACTTGCCCTACAAATGTATTTGGTTCACGATGATAGTTCATTTTTTCATACCCCCTTTATTGTTAAATGAAACAATACTTTGTTTATCAATATTTATCCCCTAGTAAAATAAACTTTGATTAGTTAGTTACTTTATGTAAGTAATTATATTTCTATAAGTATATTATGTCAAGTAAGTATTTTTCAAAAAATAATTTAATTATTATTAATTATGGTTATAATAGAAGGAAGGAGTGATTACATTGGATAAGTCGCTTATTTGTCCCAAATTCGAAAAAGCTATGAGCATTTTGAGTCAGAGATGGACAGGATTGGTCATTTTCCAGTTGCTGAACGGACCACAGCGCTTCTGCAATATTGAAGCTTCGATAGGTGTTAGCGGAAGGGTACTTTCGGAACGGTTAAAGGACCTAGAGAAAGAAGGAATCGTTAAACGTGAGGTGTTTCCGGAAACTCCGGTTCGTATTGAATATTCTTTGACTGAAAAAGGAGTAGCTCTAGAGCCTCTTATGAAAGAGTTGGAAAAATGGTCGCGTGATTGGGTAGAATCTTAATCAATATTTTCGGAATTTTAAGAGGCTGTCCTAAAGGACAGCCTCTTCTTCATTTTCCACCAGCTTTAATCAATATTTCCTCAACTTCTGTAAAGTCTCTTTCTTGAGCATGCTGCAATGGTGTCACCTGATCATGATCCGGAATATTTACATCCGCCCCATGATCAATAAGATGCTGTATTACTTGCTGCTGTGTTTTGTTTCCATTGTTTAAGATGATCGCCTCCATTAAAGCTGTCCATCCTAGATTATTGACATGGTTAACATTAATATTTGTATTTTCAAGCAGTTCTTTGATGACCTCGATATAGCCATGCTCAGACGCTGGGATTAAAGCTGTACCTCCAAAGCGATTCGTAATGCTTGGATCAGCACCAGCCCCGATTGTAAGCCTCAGAATTTCAAGGTAGCCTTCTGCACCAGCATATAAGAAGGGATTATTTTTCATGTTATCTTGGATATTTACATCCGCTCCCGCCTCTAATAAAGTCTCTACTGTTGCTGGGTCATTTTTATAAGTAGCTATCATGACAGAAGTTCGACCTTGAGAGTCCTGTGCATTCATATTGGCACCTTGCTTAACCAGTTCTTTAACCGTAGCCACTTCTCCGTCTTCTGCTGCTTGAAGTAGCAATTCATTTAATTCATTATTCATCTTTACCCTCTCCTCCTCTTGTTTTACTGTCTCTCTACCCTCATTTGTAGTACAGCCTGAAAGAAGGAGAAGTATCCCAATCATTATTCCTAGCCATTTTCTCATGAAAAACTATCTCCTTTTTAGTAGTAATTATGTCACAGGTTTTTTACTATTACTAGTTTTCTAATAGTTAATAAAAAATCTTCCTAACAAAAATACTGCACCTCCATTGCTAGATTTTTATGTCTAACAATGAAGATGCAGTTCACTCTACAGTTATTTATCTTTGCTCTGACATTTGTTTTTCATGTAATCTTTCTTCTAACACATGAACCATGTATAAGAAATGATCAGCTTCCCTAACAACATGATCAGCTAATAATGGATTTATTACACTACGAATTTGACAAGATTTGATGAGATCTAGGCCAGCTTTTTTAAAGGCTCTCAGTTCCGTTGTCGCATTTTCACTATCTTTATTCAGTTTCCCGATAATTGGATAAGTAGGCTGTTTCCGATATAACATCGATTCTACATCTCTCGCCTGATTTAATAATACTTCGAAATCATCGCCAAATTTCAAAGCTGATTTGACCAAATTTCTTTCAGACTGATCAAGCAAGGAGGCGATGAAACGAGAATGCTCCATCATGATTTTGAGCCAGAATACATTTTCATTTATAATGGCATCCTGTATCGGTTCTAAAACTCCTTGATTAAATTTCTTTAACGTTCTCATGAAATATTCTGCTTCCCGTGCAATGTGGTCAACGAGTAAGGGAAAATTAAAACCGCTCACTTTACAATTTATAATCAAGATAAGGAGGTTCCGTTTGAAATTCCGAAAGCCATGCACTAATTCTATACTCTCCTCGTTTAATTTTCTCACTAAGCTCACATTATTCGGTACTTGATAAGCCTTTTTTTCTTGCTGTTCAAAATAAGCATAAAACCTTTCTGTTTGTTGGATCAACTGAGTATCTTTGTGATTAAATCCTTCACTTAAGAATAAAGCATGCTCCTTCATGATTCTAAGCCAAAACCTATTCTCAGTTAAAGAACGTTCAACAAATAATTGTTCTGTTAGGGACTCAGGCTTTGCCGCAAATGACTCTGGTGCTACTAACATCTGGTTAAACTGCTCCGTGCTCACATGGCCAGGCAGCTGCGGTTGTTTATACATACACTCCCTCCTCAACTATGACACTAATATTAATCATATTTATGAGAAGATGAGATTATGTTTTTAGCAAAAATTTCTTTCTTGACTTGAACTCAGAGTCACAACTGTGTTAAAAAGAAAAGCTGCCAAAAAGGCAGCCTGATCTTAAATACATATTAGTTGTTCCATACCTCTTCAAGGGTGTCTCTAAAAAGTTTATCCAATTTCGGAGTAAAGTTTTGAGAACTAAGCTTAAGTGATTTTGCGTATTCACGTAGACGGATAATCTCGTCATTTAGAAAGTCGTTTATCACCTGGATTTTTGGTTCTAAATCTAGTTCATCCCCATCCAATTTTCTTTTTAAAAGAATTTGTATTTCCTTCTTTAATTCACCTTCTGGTACTAAGGTATTCAATAATGTATGAAATTCCAATGGGGGAAACTCATTATATTTTTCTATCCACTGTGCGGATAATACCGGTCGAAGAACATAGAAATATTTTTTTATCTTAACTTTTTCACCTACTAAATATTCTCTAAAATTATTGCTTGCCATATTTAAGTAGTGGTGGAGACATGAGTTTGGAGAAAAGATGGTTTTGCTTAACTCTCTCATCTGATCAATGGTTGAAAAAGCTTGATAATAAATAATTCCTGAATGTAACCACTCCATTAATGGAGGATTGGATTTCCTAAATAACCTTAATGCTTTCGTTAAATCCCAACCTGAAACATCAAGCAAATCATTTATAGGTAATTCTATTACATCTCGTTTAGTACCTATACCCATTTGATCAATGGTTAGGTAGTCTTCTGTCTTATGAACATAAATAAATCTAACATCATAATCACTATCTTTAGAAGGGAACTCCCAAGCTCTGCTACCTGATTCGCAAGCATAAAGAATTTTAACTTGAAAATCTTCCTCTATTTTTCTCAAAGATTCTAAAATGGTTTCTTTCAATTTTATTACCTCAATCCACTTAATATAATTTCTTAGAGCTTCGTTTATTTCCACCCTTATAAATCCGTTTTTAACAAATATTATTGCCTCGCATCCAATAAAGACTTCATCTCTTTTATTTGCTCTATGTGTCGCTGCTCATGCACATATATCTGTTCAATCCATTGATCAAGAGGTAATTCACCCAGAGCAGGATGTTTCACTGATTTTTCAGCCAATATGGATGTATCTTCAATCGTACTGAGAAAGGCCAGCAATTTTTTTCTTGAATCGTTTAGCAAATCTATTACTTGCTGAATTTTAAATGGTTCTACATTTGGTTCTACAATATTTGGAGCTTTAATCTTATTCGTTCTATCTAATAATAGTAGATGAACGTCTTTACGTTCTTTTTGAGTACTCTTAGTCTCTTTTAAACCCCATGCGATTGCCTTTATAGATGACTCCTCCACTAAAACTAAGTGATGGCAAACTTGTGCGATACTCCATTTATTCAAATCAGGCTTACTATTAAATTGAGCATCACTTAATAGATTAATTTCCATTATTAAATTATTTCTTGTTTCAGCCAGATTATCATACACTGAATTATTCATGAGAGTTCTCCCTTCAACTGTATATTTGTATATAGGTCCTTATTTTGGATATATTTAGAACATACATTCACCATTTTTATTTAATCTCCTGCATCAATTTTCCTTATGACATTTTCTTTTTATATTTATTAGCAACTTTTTTATTTATATTGGATTTGAAATGTTGCTTCCTATTTTGCCAGCCTATTTGATAAGTCTACAGTAGCAACTTTAATAAGTCCGTTTACCGGAAAGTGGTATGATAAAAAAGGACCTTGGTCTATCATAATCGTGTCAGCTATGTTAGGTTTTTTGTCACTCGTTACTCTGTCTTATGCAACAAATGATTTTCACCTTATTATTGCTGCGATTTTATTCGGAGCAGGTTACGGAACTGTTATGCCATGTTTACAAACATGGGCAGTTCAAAAGGTAAGTGAAGAGAAAAGTGGTGCAGCTAATGCAACCTTCTATTCCAGTTTTGACGTTGGTATTGGAGTTAGCGCATTTGTATTAGGTTTTCTAGCTGAATGGATCAGGTTAGAGATGATTTTTCGGATTGTTAGTCTAAGTTTTATTGTTGTTGCTGTATTAGTCTATAAGGATTATTTACATGAAAAGAAAAAGTATAAAAATAAATAAATTGCTCTAAAACAAATCCACCTCTATGTTAATAGAGGTGGATTTGTTTGCAAAAAAGCGTCTCTACTAATTGTAGAAACGCAAGGGTTAGTACACTCAGGAAAGATCAGTTAAAGGTCCTTCCTTTTAGTTTACTAGTGTTAATCAGTTAAATATTTTATAACAGCCATTTCTCTCCCAAATCGATCTCCATTATCAATAAAGCCAAAACTAGCATA
Source organism: Bacillota bacterium (assembly GCA_023387295.1). GTDB lineage: Bacteria > Bacillota > Bacilli > Bacillales > Cytobacillaceae > Cytobacillus. The sequence continues at coordinate 7,908 of JAEWIG010000296.1, forward strand.
TAGATGATGGGCTCCTTTGTTATCCGGATGATAGCCAACAACTATTTTTTTCGCATCCAATGACTTTACCATTTCTGATAACATTAATTCAGTTGCAGCTTTTCCAATCCCTAAACCTTGGTAGTTTTTGTCCACCATTATTCGATAAATCCAATAACCGTCTAGTTCTTCCATTATTGAATTATACATTAAAAAACCAACAACCGAATCTTTAAAATAGATAGCAAAAGGCTTTAATGTTTGCTCAAACTTTGATTGAGCAATTGAAATGGCGTTTTGCTCAATAAAGTCTTTTTGGTCTTCTGCTACTTCTAATTGGCAACACTCATACCAATTTTCCGGATTTAATTCAACAAGTTTAACATTCACGTTTTGCATATATGTTCCCCTTTCAATAGTGGGGAAACGCTAAACAACTTTGTTAATTAGACGTTATCCCCTTGTAATTAATCTTGCTGAAATTAGTTTTGTTTGTCATAATGACCGCCTCCTTAACAAAGATTACTTATAGTGTAAACTCAAGTATCAGATCAATAATATCACAATTTTTTTAAAAATATGATCCTTATTTGTATCAGTGATTAATAATATTTGAATGTGACTTCTCTGCATGTATTGCATCTATATGCAGGGATTTTATCTATTTTAACCCCAGGATTATCTGTTAATTTCTCATTTCCAAAATCAATAAAAATAGAATCACTTGATTCTGACCAACATATTCGACGAGTAGAATAAATATATCCTTCCTTTACTTCATTACTACATTTAGCACATCTTACAGGAGCGCTCATTGTAGTCACCACCTTACTCATCTTCAATTTTGGCATATATTGTTTTTAGCTTTTATAGATTGGAATCGTTTCACTAAACATTTTTCCTTCTGCTTGTAAACAAACCTATTAACACAATAATTATTCCATTGACAAAAAATAAAAAAGTGTAAAAAACAGAAATCATAGCTGCCCCAAATCCACCTGGGTCAAAAGGCATTATTGATGAGAGCGACACAAAAAAGACTATCGGGGTAATAAATAAAACCACTACACCAGACCATATTCTTTTCCTTTTATCTTTTCCCGAAATTTTAAACACAATAAAATTTGTTAATCCTAACAAAAATATTATGATTATCAAAAAAAGAAGTTCCAATGTTATCTCCCCTTTCCTGTCAATTGGTACTCTTCTTGATTTCTAATTTTCTCTAATTGAAAGGCATAACCAAACTCATCATCTTCTCTAGAAGATGAGGCAGAAATCATATACACTTCGCCTTCAATTTCCTATCCACACTACTTCAACATATCTTTAATAAAACCTTTTTATTCTACAAAACGTCTCTTCAATAAAAAAGCGTCTCTACTTATTGTAGAAACGCCATAGGCAAAAATTGCTGTCGCAATCGCAGATAAAGGTAGGGTTGAGCCAAGATACTTAGGAATGAGCACCAATAATCCCTGAAGCGTTAAGAAAACTTATTAATCCGTATTTTTCTATAATGTTTGGATAAAGCGCTCAAATGCCTCTTGACCAGATTCAGTTTGTTTAAAGACTCCGGCATCTTCTAAACCCTTCATAAATTTCACTCCGACTTCCTGGCGGATAATTTCTTCAACTGTATCGATGGTAACACTTGACTGATACTTTTCTTTTAATTGGTTAGCCCAGTTCAGATGATAGTCGTTTACTTTTGATGGCAAATGAAGAAGGAACTTCTCAACTTCTTTTAACTCCTCTTCAAGCCGAGCAGGTAATACTGCCAGTCCCATTACTTCTATTAATCCTATATTTTCCTTTTTTATATGATGCACATCTTCATGCGGGTGAAAAATGCCTAGTGGATGCTTCTTACTTGTGCGATTATTCCTTAATACGAGATCGATCTCAAATTCCCCATGACGTTTACGGACAATCGGTGTAATCGTATTGTGTCTCATTTCACCAGAATACGCTACAATGTCTACATCAATAGCGCTATACTTTTTCCAAGCTTCGTAAATCATGTCAGCAGCATTCGTTAGCTCTTCTTTCTCTTTTCCCTTTAAACGAATGACAGAAAGTGGCCATTTCAAAGTTGTCGCTTCTATTGTTGGAAAAGAACTTTGAAAGAATGCCTTATTCTCTACTGCCCGCTCCATCGCAAACTCATACTGCCCTCCTTGGTAATGATCATGTGTTAAAATCGATCCACCAACAATAGGCAAATCCGCATTTGAGCCAATAAAATAGGTTGGAAATTTCTCGACAAAATCTAACAATCTCGTAAAAGTACTGCGGTCAATTTTCATATCCCGATGTTCTTTCGATAACACAATACAATGTTCATTGTAATAAACATATGGGGAATATTGAAGAAACCAGGGCTCCTTTCCAAGCTCAAGCCGAATCATTCGGTGAGTCGAACGTGCAGGATGGTCCACTCTTCCTTCATACCCTTCATTTTCAATGCAAAGTAAACATTTCGGATAGCTAGAATGATGTATCTTCCGTTCACGTTCAAGAGCAATTTGCTTTGGATCCTTTTCTGGTTTAGATAAATTAACCGTAATATTAATATCCCCATATAAAGTTTCAACCGAATAATGAATGTTTTTTGCAATGGCTTTTGTCTTTATATAATTACTATTTTTGCTTAAAGCATAGAAGTATTTTGTCGCAGATTCAGGAGATTTTTTATATTTTTCATAAAAAAGCTCGTTTATCTCGGAAGGCTTTTTGATAAACAAGTTCATAATTTTACTAGATAGAATATCTTTATCACTATTAGAATGAGAAATCATTCCACGATTGGCTGTATGCTCAACTATTTCTTCTACTAGATCTGGAAGAGAAGCCTTTCCCCACTTCCCATCTAAACGCTCAATATTCGATAGGGTATTATCTACATTACTAATATCCTCAAAAGAACTTTCTTCCAAAGGAAAGCTCTCCCATTGAAGGAGAGCTAAAAGCTGGTTTCTCACATAAATTTCATCGTCGGGGTGAAGCATTTCAATAGATTTTGCGCAATTAATAAGTGTCTGAATTGCTTTAGCCTCATATTCATATCCATCCATGATAATTCCCCCTTAATAACCATTTGGATGAGATTGATGCCATTTCCATGCATCCGCTATCATTTTCTTAATGCTGGTTCTTTCGGGCTTCCATCCAAGCACTTCTTTCGCTTTTTCAGAAGAAGCGATTAATTTACTCGGATCACCACTCCTTCTAGAAACGATAGTTGCAGGAATTTCATGAC
>JAEWIG010000367.1 GCA_023387295.1 Bacillota bacterium
AGAATATATAACATTCTATATACCCTTTAAAAATATTAAATTAGTTTTAGCATATACCTCAGATTGTGTAAAGCCAGACTTTTTGGTAACCTTAAGAAATTTGGTAGGAGAACAAAGAGATGAGTGGGAAAATACGGCGTTATTAAGTATTGTTTCAGAGCAATTAGATTCTATTCAAGGTGGGAGTAGTGATCTACAAAAGGAGGGAATGCCCTTACATTCGTCATCTATTTTCGCTAAATTGAAAAGCGAAATTGAAAATAGTAGTCTAGAAAAAGTTGATCAAATAATATTGCTTGACAATCTTGATAATTTGATGACTGAACAATCTTTTCAAAAAATAACTTTTTTCGATTTTGAGGATATATTTGCTACCCTACAAAAAGGGGGAATAGAGGATGAAGAGTATTATAAATTTGGAATTTTTAAGGATCATGATTTAACCTCATTTAAGGGAAAAGAACAAAAGAAAAGATTACAGGAAAATAGAGAGTTTTTTGATTTTGTTAGAAAAGTGCACGAACTTGGTTATGAAAAAGAAGAATTAGAGAAAAAGTTTTCTCCAGAAGGAGCAAATGATTTAATAGGTGAAAAATGGCAGGAGATTTTATTCTCAAAAGTTCATAAATATCATGAAGATTTTATAAAACAGCATAAAAAGAAAAAAATTGAGCTTAAGGGAATAAAGGTTATAGAAAAATTAAAGTATTGGGATAGACCGTTCAAAGAAACATCATCTGGACAGAGGAAAAGACATATTATTATTTTTAATCCCGATGAATTGGAGTGCATAGAACTAGAAATCTCTTTCCAATTGGAGGGGGATGTGAAAAGTTTATCTTCTGAGTTTATAAATACTCCCAAAACCTTTGTCAAAAACTTAAGTTCAAAGGTTAAATTATCCAACATTAGCGCAAAAATTTTAACCGAAAAAAATAAACCGACATTCGTTCGTTTCTCATATAAACATGATAAAAAAAGTAGCTTAGGTGCTGAGTTTTTTATTGCTGTATTACCAATGGAACCAATATATTTAGATCTTTTTAAATCTAAATATATTATTGAACCGGGAACTGGTTATATTGAACTTCAGGCAGAAACTGAGGAGCTAAACTTTAATGATGGACTTGATAAAAAGAAGGTTGAGATAAAAGAAGAAAATCAACTTGTAACTGTGACACAAGATGAGAAACTAACTGTTTTGCCTTTATCAGAGGCATTTAATGAAAATGATGAACTAAGATTTAAGATTAAATTTGAAAACGTAATAGTACCTATACTATTAAGAAATGAATTACCAGAATCTTTACCAATTAGTGGACAAAGGATTTGGAAACTAATTAGAGAGTACGGTAAGGATATCCAATGGGTGAAAGAAAATAATCGGTTAATACTAGAAAACAGAGAGTTTTATTTCCATCCAGAATATCGACAGTATTTTGAATGGGAAGATAACTGGGTTGAGAATGGAATAAAATATGGAAGTGTAGAATCTGATCAATTAATTTCAAAAGATATAATGTTAGGTGATAATCTCCGAGAGGCTTATAGTAGATTTATTACATATTTTAAATTTAGGAACTCTATACCAAGTCTTTGTACTGTTACGGATGATTTTAGAAATAGAGCGATAGATTATTTATCTGAATATCAAAAGGAAATTGAAAGCTTCAAGGATGGTACACCAGCTGGACGTAAGGGAAGAGATTTATTTAAACTAGGTACCATTAGGTCACACGAAATGATTTATTTTACACCATTTCATCCAATTATGGTAGCTTTCAAATTAAAAATATTTGAACTGTTACAAAGTGATGAGATTGATAGAAGTATTCTTAACAGACTTATTCCAGATTCTTTAATCCCGTTTCTATACGATGAGGATGAGATATTATATAGGCCAGATAATCAGCAAGCTGCAATGGAATGGTTAACATATAAACCAGTGAATAGGGTATCTGTAGCTGACTCGAATCAATATTTAGCTAAGGTTGTTAGTGATAAGATTGTACAATTTAAAGAACACTTTTCTTATTTATTTATGCCTTGTTCTCAAGCACCTATACAGATAAATATTATTAATATTGCAAATGATATCGAGGTCCTTCGAGGAATACTTCAATGGATGTTAAAAGATATTGAAAAAGTTGGGTTTGCTATAAAACCAGTGGAAATTACTATATATAAAAATAAGAATGAAGAAAGTATATTTGATTTGTATGCTAGAGTAGAATCGGTTGAGGAGTTTGAACACTTATTTAATATAAGTTTAAAAACAAAAGATCTAGATGGAGAGGATATACTTAGAATCATCAGAGCAAAGCTTTTCTTCTATAAACAAAAACCAGAAAGTGAATTAAAGTATGCTCATATATCCTTCTATAAAATGCATGCGCAGGAGCATCATGCTATTCAACCAATTAATGAAATGATTTCTGGCATTGCATTAGAGGGCTTATATTCAAGTGTTCCTTCGATGAGGGATGAAGAGAACTATAAAAGTGGTTTTGGAACGAAAACTTATAGTATTGAAAAAAGTAATTATCTAATAATGACTGCTTATCTAATTAATGAATTAGCAGCAAATATACGCAATGGTGGGAATGATAGTTACCGAAAGGGAGAGGCTATTTTTTCTAGAACAACTACAGCTGATGAGGACACTTTGGAGAAAATATTAACTTCCTCATATTGGGTTACTTTCGTAGATCCAGCAATAGATTTGGAATTCTTTAATAATTACGATGGAAACCTAGTAGTAATTCATTACAGTGATCAATATTCTTCATCAAGTAGGTACGATGCTATTACTGTTACAGATAAGTCAAAACAATACTACGCAGTTGTCGAAGAATTTCTTAGACAAAAGGATATTGAAGGAACTGAAATAAATGTTACAAATACAATTAAGGCATTCAATACATTTAATGGAGAATGGCTTTTAAGAATAATTGGGAGTAAAGGGCACTATGACCGAGAAAAGTTGAGTATTATATCAGCAATTAAATATGCTGTTTCTTATTTTGACCATCCAGATATACTTTGGGTACCAGTCTCTATGGAAGAGGTTTTAAGAGTAGCTGGTGCTGTTAGTCTTAATAAATCAGAAGGCATTTTTACTGCAAAAAATTTAGGTGTCAAAGGAAGTCATAGTGATGATTTGCTTTTGATAGGGCTTGAAAATTCTTATGGAGATATTAATATTCATTTCTACCCTATTGAAGTAAAGATTGGTATTAATAAAGAAGATATTCTTGACAAAGCTAGGGTACAGGTACAGAAAACACAAAAATTAATATTTGATGCATTGATGGGAGAAATGGGTTCTAACTTTTCTAGAAAATTTTATCGTAACTTTTTTATACAATTATTCGTCTCGAATGCAAAAAAACTGGCACAGAGTAACTTTTGGATTGATAAAGGCTATGATTTATCCGATGAAATTATTGAAAAATTGCTTAAAGAACAATATTCTATTTCTACTAATTTAAAGAACTATATTGGTAATGGAGCAATATTATCTTTCCAAAAAAACGCCTATCATCGAAGTGCATTATTAGAAGAGGATATATTATTACTAAATCTCACTGAGAAAGATGGTTATGAAGGGTTAATAACGCCAATTAAAGATATGAGACATTGGATACAAGAGACATCAAATGATTTTATTAAAGAAGAAATGTTATCTTGTCTCTATAATCATAAGGAAAAAGAACAACTTTCTGACAATCAAAAAAAATATATTGAAACAGAATCTAATATAGTAGATTTAACAACAGATGAAGATTATTTAAGCGTGAAATGGATAGTAATGAGACTTCAATTTCAAAATATTCCTCAGAATTATTAAAACATTACGGAGGAATAGAATTTAGTGAAGATGAAATCGATAAGCAAAACGTTCAAATTAACAGCTCTAAAGGTGAAGATAATATAGGGAATGGGATTAAAAGCGAGAACCGAAATACAGAAAACAAACATCATGACCAATCTTTGGTTGACTCACCTGATGAAATGTCTCAATTAGAAAATGCGAGAATAAAGATAGGCCGAGCTGAGAACTCGAACCGAGAAATTTTTTGGGAGTATGGTCATAAGGGTTTAGCTAACAGGCATTTGTTAATTTCTGGTAAATCAGGACAAGGAAAAACATACTTTATGCAATGTCTTTTGTTAGAAAAATCCAAGTTAGGTATACCTAGTATTGTAATTGATTATACTGAGGGGTTCTTACCTAACCAATTAGAACCAGAGTTTGTGGAGTTTTTAGGTGACAAATTAAAACAAAGAATAGTTTATAGTGAAAAGCTTCCTATTGATCCATTTCAAAAAAATGAAAGAGACATCGGTGGAATACAGTTACCAGAGTCAGGCACAGATGTAGCTGAAAGAATTAAAAGTGTTTTTGCTTCTGTATATAAAACACTAGGAATTCAACAACTGAATGCAATATATGAGGCCACTTTGCAAGGATTAAATTTATATGACAATAAAATGAATTTAATTAGATTGAAGGAACTTCTAGAAGAAGATGGTTCATCATACGCTAAAACGGCATTATCACAGATTAGACCATTAATAGATCGAAATCCATTTAGTAACGAAAATTCGATTAACTGGAATGATGTAGTCTCAAGTCAAGGTGAGGTCTTTATTATTCAACTAACGGGATTCCCGCGAGATGTCCAATTAATAATTACCGAGTTTTTGTTGTGGGATCTTTGGAATTACTCCGTGCAAAACGGGAATAAAAATAAACCAATGCCAGTTGTAATGGATGAGGCACAGAATTTAGATCATACTGAAAAATCACCATCTGCAAGGATATTAACCGAAGGAAGAAAATTTGGCTGGTCTGCTTGGTATGCAACACAATTCTTGAAATCTCAGCTAGATTCAGATGAGTTAGCGAGGTTACAAAATTCATCTCAGAAAATATTTTTTTCCCCGCCTGAACAAGAATTATCAAACATTGCAGCAAGTCTCTCTAATGATAGTAAGGAGAGGAAATATTGGGAAAGTAAATTGGGCTCACTAAAAAAGGGACAATGTATAGTACATGCTCCAATATTATTGGAAAACGTGGAATTATCTAATAATCAGGTAACGGTTGTTGATATTATATCACTATCTGAAAGAAAATAAGTGTGACCCACCATTTTGGTGGGTCATTATTATAAAATAGTTAATCTTAGGTCTTCGATTGAAGTTTTATTACTAATCTCACTATATATAATACGTAATCCTTTTTCTATATAAGCAAGCATATGTTGATGTATTTCATCTTCGTCTACTGATTCATTAATCTCATTTATTATAAGATGCTTGAACAATAAAAATTCTTTTCCTTTTATTATGCCTTCTGGAATCACCCATTTGTTACTACCCTTTTGAAATTCATTTACTATAGCTCCATTGGAGACAGCTAGTCCTTTTGCGAAGGCTATCTTCACAGACATAGGCCTATCGATTTCTAGTAAAGTTGTAACATGGTCTAATATTTCTTTTCCTTCTTCTGATAGAGACATCCTTTTATTTGACAAATTTACTCACCTCGTAAAATTAAAATAACCGTCCCTAATAATCGTATATTTTTTTTGTTCATCATAATCTAACATATATTGTTTATATGAATTGTTTTTCATAAGGTCTATATATTCCCCTGTAATTTCTGTATCAGTGGAAAGTATGATTACCTGTTCACTAAGTTCTTTGTAATAGTGATTAATTAAATGAGTTCTATGAAAACTATCTAATCTGCCAAGCGGTGTATCAATGACCATTGGAAGTGATAAATCTGAAGCCTTTGTGAGGGCCCAAATTAGAGCTGATGAAATCATCTGCATCTCACCAGCAGAACGATCTTGTATACTTATTTCTTGTAGTCGGTCATTATAAAGTCGTATCGAATAGGAGTTGATATCAAATTCGATCTTTCCAAACTCTTCTTGTTTTCTAAATAGTTTTGTAAGTATTTGAGAAAATTCTTCTTTAATATACTCTGCTTTCATTCTTGTTACTTCAGATAAGTATTGCTCCATAGCTATGATTATCTGTTGAATTTGTACTAGTTCCCTTTGAAGTTCTTCTATATTATCACCTTGGCCAGTCAACCGAGTTATGTTGTTCATTAATTGAGTTTTTTCCTCATTAGCGGTGTTTAACTTGCTATTTACTGATTTTAATCTAAGATTAATTTCTCCAGTTTTTCGGACTAACAAGTCTATTTTATTATTTTCTTCATCTGTGCTAACTGATTCTGGAGCATTGCGTATCTCCATTTCTAAATCATTTAATTCTTGTTGATATTTTTCAATTTTATTTACCAGTGAGATTGCTTTTGCTTTGTCTTTAATGGCGAAATTCATCAAATAATTAAAGTCACTATTAGATATATCATGTATTTCTATAAAATCCTTAGGGACATCGTATCTTAAATTGTTCTCTAGCATCCAAATCTCTTCACCTATAGTCTTAATTTGTTCCAATTGCAACTGTGTCAAAGGGGGAGTAATATTCTTATCTAGTAATTTATTCATAAAATCATAATAGGGAGTTAACGAGGACTTTTGTAAAATACGTCTATGGTTTACCTCATTTTCATGCTTAAGACGTTTCTTTAAGTTCTGAATTTTATCTCGTAAAATAATACTAGTTATATTTTCCGTTAAGAACTGATTCAGTTCTTTTTTAGTCAATTCCAATTCTGTGGAGATGCTTGATTGGCGCTTAATAATTGCTTCCCGGGATTTTGAATTTTGTAGGAATTTATTGTTACGTTCCAGTTTAGCCTCTTTAATTAAAGTATCATATTTTCGAATTTCCGCTAAGTGTTTATCTCTTTTAGACTCTAGCGTTACAATTGTCTGTTTAATAGTACTCAAGTTAGATTGTACACTTGCAAGCTGCTTTTGGCTTACGGACTTTGCTAACTTGTTTTCAAGTGTAGATTGTAATCTTCGAAGATCGTTTATTAGTTGTTTATATGCGTCCATCCCAGTTATTTTATGTATTGCTTCTTTCATTTCGCTCTTGTTTTGCCTTAGAATTATATCTTTTATTTCTTCTCCATCAAAAATAAAAAATGGAGCTGCATAAAAGGGGATAATACGATCAATAAAACGATTGTATGCTTCTATATTGTCAATCCTAGCATGCTTTGGAAATTTAGTACCGTGTTTTTTTATTTCCAACTTTCTTTCTTCATGTGTCATTCGTTTAAAATTATCAAAGTACCATTTAATTTTTATAGTCCAATCCTCTTGCGAATCTGTCTCTAGAGTAAGGGAAACTGAGCACTCCCTTCCGCCTTCATCAAAAAAAGTATTGTTTATAATATTTGAAAAGATACGTTTATACTCAGATTCAGATACACCTCTTTTACCAAACAAAATATAGAGAATGGCTTTAAGAATAGTAGTTTTACCTGCCCCATTTAATCCACCGAGTAAGATAATATTTTGCTTTTTTTCTACTCTAATTTCTTCAGGGATATACAAATCAATTTCCTGATGCCCATAATAAGTTTTATAGTTATTAAATATTAATTTTTTTAGTAACATAAAATCACCTTGTCATTTATTTTGTATAAATACGTATTATTTCTTCATATTCTTTTGTTCTAGCGCCAGTTGAATAGTTTTCATAAGAAAGTCGTTTGGATGTTTTTAGTAGATCCTTTGCCAACTTTAATTGTATATTATTGTTATTACAAATTTTCGCTAAGACCTCTAGCTCTCTTCTTTCCATTTCCTTCAATTTACTCACCTTTTTAGTATGATTTTAGTCTCTAATGAAATTTTAACATAGAATCAGAATGCGATATATTATATGTTAATATTTTACTATTATCTTTCAATCCCTTAGAATAATCTGTTACTATTATATTATGAAAATGGGAGAAAAGGATGTAGGTTGAAGTGTTATTTGAGACTTTTTGATTATTTAGCTAAAGTGCGTAAGCAAAAGAAATATTAATAGATGAATAGTTGGTGAAATTTTGAAGAAAATTAAAAGTTGGTCTAAGCCTAATTTGCCAAATCTTATAGGAAGAAAAAAAGTTGATTGGTCTATTTTTGAATATGGGACGCAAATTCCATTTGAATTTCATGAAGATTTCGAGAAAGCAAATGGGAATCGAAATTTTGATTCTGATGAGCGAGTCAAAATTGAATTAATTATTAATGGCACATCCTATGAGGCAAATATTTCAAAAAACCAAAGAAATGATTTAGTCTTACGGTATGACAAGAATAATGGGTTAAAAGAAGTATTAAGGGACGGGTTTCAATCTACTTATCAATATATTATTGAGAATCGAGATGAAAAATCAACAACGCGTGTTCAAATAGCGGACGATAAGGCGGAGTATATTGACTTCTATCAAACGGACAAACCGTTTGTATATAAAGTTTTGTTTCAATCTAAAAACACCAAAATTAATCCTTCATTTTGGTGGGTCAATCAAGGCAAAACACATACACAAGAAAGAGAAGGAGAGTTTCTTTGGGCACCACAAAAGTCTAAAAGAGGGTTTCCGGTTCCTCATCATATTAGCCTTAAGCAAGCCCAAATAAATGATATTGTATTTTGTTACTCAAACAAGAAATTGAGAGCGGTAGGAGTTGTAACAAATACAGTTATTGAATCCCCAAAGCCATCGATAATAGCTAGTGATGAATGGCAAGAGGAAGGATATCTAGTAAGTTTAAAATACTTTAATATTAATCCGGAGATTCTAAAGGAAGAAATACCTTTAGAGTGGAGAAAAAATGAGACCGGTCCTTTTGATATAAATGGAGATATTAAACAAGGGTATTTTTTTGAGTTATCAGATCAATTTTCTAAAAATCTAATTGCTCAATTTAGAGATAGACTCCCGAAGGAAGTTGGATACAAGATGGAAACCTATCAACCTACACAGGAAAAATTATTTATTAGGGAAGAGTTAGAAGAATATAGCTACAAAGCTCTCATCACCCACATCCACACCTACATATCCACCAAAGGATTCCTCTACACTATAGAAGAAATTACAAATTTGTTTTTATCACTAAAAACCAAGCCCTTCGTCATCCTTTCTGGAATTTCGGGTACAGGTAAAACGAAGATGGTTCAATGGTTTGCGGAAAGTGTGGGGGCTAATGAAGACAATGGCCAGTTTACGTTGATTCCGATTCGTCCTGATTGGAATGATGGAAGTGACCTTTTAGGCTATAAAGATATTAAAGGTGACTTTATCGAAGGGCCATTAACGAAGGTTATTAAAAGGGCAAATAAGCACCCTGCTAAGCCTTACTTTGTTTTATTGGATGAAATGAACTTAGCCCGAGTGGAATATTATTTTAGCGATATTTTGAGTGTGATGGAGAGTCGAAGGTGGAAGGATGGGGAGATGGTTTCCTCGAATTTGCTTACGGAAGAAATAGCGGGATTCAATCTGAAACTGCCAAATAATCTCTATATAATTGGAACCGTTAACATGGATGAAACGACTCATCCTTTTAGTAAAAAAGTGTTGGATCGGGCGAATACGATTGAGCTCAATGATGTTGATTTAGGGAATTTTGCTTTTTTAAATGAACATGAGACGGAAGAATCTATGGAGATTCCTCATGAAAGATTAGCATCGAACTATTTACATCTAAAAGATGTGTTTCCTAAGCACAAAGAAGTTGTAGAAAAGGCGACAAGTGAGTTAGTGAAAATTAATGAAGCCCTTCAAAAGATGCATGCTCATGTAGGTTATCGTGTTCGTGATGAGATTTGCTTTTATCTTGCTTATAACGAAGAAGCTGAGCTTTTTACATTTAATGAAGCGTTTGATTATTGTGTGTTACAGAAGGTATTGCCTCGAATTGCTGGAAGTGATAGTCGCGTTGAAAAAATGCTTCGGGAGCTCTATACGATTTTTACGAATAAAGCATATGACGATGGGCAAGAGGATATTGCTGCTGATTTAACAAGTTCAAAGTATCCACGAAGTGCTATGAAAGTTGCCGAGATGCTAAGGAGGTTTGAGGAAGATGGCTTTACATCTTTCTGGGTCTCGTGAGGATGTAGAAATCGTAAAGATTGAAACTGTGCAATGCTCGCTCGTTATCAAGGGGAAGCCCTATCATGAAAAATATGAAGGGTTGAAGCAGTATCAATCGATGGATTTTAGCGATATGATGAACTTCGATGTTCGTGGTGAGGGAATTCTTGAACAGAAGGTATTAGATATAAATGAAGGGAAGCTAGTTACTTCTGACAAAGTACGACCTACTTTTTTTGAAAATGGAATTTATCAGATTATTGTTGTTCCTAAAGTGGAAGGAGAGTTTTCTTTTTACCATGAGCATCCGGTTTTAAGACAAGCGGTTGCTCCAGTAAAGATAGGAAGCCAAATGATTCTGATGGGGAATCTCCAATTTCAGAATGAAGTGGGGTATACCACTTTTGAAGTTCGTTTAGAGAAGCAAACGATACTTGAAGTAACCTTAGAAATTTTTCCAACGAAATTGGATTATAAAAAGGATTATCAAAAACTTTTAGAAGATGTAAATGATGAGATTTATAATCTGGCCTTTCATTTTATTAGGAAAACATACTTAGGAGCGAGCTTAAAGTCAGAAGCAAATCCTTCGAAAGCGGAATTTTATCGGCTAATTAGCAAGCATTTCGGGCAATTCACACAGGCCTTACAGCGAATCGAGCAGCAGCCCCATCGACAGCTTCAAACGACACATGAAAAAGTCCGAGGGGATCAACTAAGAAAGCTAGATTCTACAAGTCGAAGCTATTTACGAAAGCGAGCAAATTTGTTTGTCGAAGTGCAGAATGGAATTGCGTTAAGACAAAAACAAGTGATGCCATTAGAAGGCCTTGGAATAAAAAAAGAGGTCACGAATGATACTCTTGAAAACCGTTACGTAAAATGGATGATCGAAAGGTTGATTCATAAATTAACCGGTTTGCTAGAATCGATACAAAAAGAGAGTAGGAGATGGAAGGATAATCCTGATTCTGAAATCATAGAACAAATCAAGGATATGAAAAAGCGCCTAGAAGGTAAGTTAAAGCAGGTTTTTTGGAAATCAATTGGTCCATTAAAACGCTCTGTGATGAGTTTAGTTCTACAAATGGCTCCGGGATACCGAGATGCTTTCCAAATATATTTAACAGTCTCGAAAGGATTAATGCTACAAGGAAAGCTTTATCAAATGTCTGTTAAAGATGTAGCAACTTTATACGAATATTGGACATTCCTTAAATTAGGACAAATCCTAAGTCGTAAATACAAAATGATTAGCCAAGATGTGATTAAAGTAAAACGGGACGGATTGTTTGTCAATCTTGAGGCAAACCAATCGGCTAGTCGCATTTTTCAACATCCAGTAACAGATGAAAAGATTATCCTCACATATCAGAAGAAAGAAAGGAATCTCCCTACTGTTAATCAAATACCGGATACAGTTTTAAGCATTGCGAAGAAAGGAAGAGATTATTCCTTCAATTACATTTTCGATGCGAAGTATCGAATTGATTATGCCCAAGAAGGAGGCTATTATCATTCCCGATATGGTAAGCCAGGTCCGATGGAAGACGATATTAATACGATGCATCGCTACCGAGATTCAATCGTAGCAGCTAATCATGGCCCTTATGAAAGAACTGCGTTCGGAGCCTATGTTCTTTTCCCTTGGACTTCTGAAGAGCTATATCAGGACCATCATTTTTACAAAAGTATTAACGAAGTCAATATTGGAGGGTTACCTTTTCTTCCAAATGCAACGACGATGGTGGAACGATTTGTCGAAAGATTAATTGAAAAAAGTCCTGAAGACATTCAGCGAGAAGGTATTTTACCAAGGGGAACGCTAGCAGACTGGCAATCTAGCCTAGATGAAAGGGTATTAGTGGGGCTAGTTTCTAGTAAAGAGGAATATGTTCGTTTTATCCAGGAAGGCTTTTATGAAATTGGTCATGCTAGCTTGAAAAAAGGCTGGCAAGAAGCAAAGTATATAGCTCTATATGTAAAGAAGGGTGTTTTGGAGGAGAATGGTGTCATCGTTTATGGGAAAATCAAGGAATTAAAGTGGATAAACGAGAAGGTCCAATTTGAAGTTGAGCATTGGATAAATCTTCAGACCGTTATTAAACCAGTGAACTATGGAATTGCTAGTTATATAATGACTACACTTACTAACCTCAAAGAAGCAAAAGAACTTCCTGAGCTATTCTTGAAATCTAAGGATGAAATGACCCTTTGGAAAATGCTTAGAAGGGTTTCAGACCGAATAAAGCTAGATTTAGATACTGTTAATGTGGATGAAGCTATGATGATCATGGAATATCGGATTAAAGATATTAAAATAACTCTTGAACAGTCCAAGCAAGAAATGGTTTTTACGAATGGCAAAGAACTGAATAGGATTTCCGTAGAAAAACTAAGGAAGAATCCAACATTAGTATTTAAAATGTTAGTGGAAATGTTGATTAAGTGAGAAGGCGTTATGAGTAGTCTAAGATAATAGAGAAGGGATTTTCGAAAATAAGTAGAAATACCTAGTAATAACATTTATCAACTTGGAGGTCCTATTTTGCTACTCTACTATTGATACCTATCATCTTTCTAAAAGTTAATATAAATTAGGAGATGATTAATAATGATATACAAAAACTCACTTGATGGCATTACTTCTGATATGTTAAAAGGCTTTTTCGGAGATTGGCCAAATCCACCGAGTCCACAAACTCACTTGAAACTATTAAAAAGCAGTAGTAAAGTGGTTATCGCGTTAGATGATGCTACTAACCAAGTAGTCGGATTTATTACCGCCATTAGTGATGGAGTTCTATCCGCCTATATTCCACTTCTTGAAGTTTTGCCAGCATACAAAAATAAAGGGATAGGCAAGGAATTAGTTAGTCGGATGCTAAAAGAACTCGATCACATCTATATGAATGATTTATGCTGTGACGACGACTTAGTTCCTTATTATGAAAAGTTCGGAATGACGAAGACAAATGGGATGATCTTGAGGAATTATCAAAGGCAAACTGGGAATTAATAACTTGAAGCTAGTAGCGCTTGGGAGATTTCGCCCAGGCGTTTTTGTATGTAAAAATAGAAGAGACAAATCCCCCCCAAGATTTGTCTTTTCCTATCCCCTATTTAAAAATCATACTCTTCATCTTTTTTCGCGCGAATACTTGCAAAAGCCTCCGCCATTGATACTGTATCCTCCACAAGTCGTCCCAAGCGGAATAGGATATCAACATTGACGATTTCCTTACGTAGGAAGTCTTTTTCCTCAATGAAGACATACGTTGGCACAATATGTGCTTTCATATAGGAAAGGATTGGTTTTAATTGCTGTTCAACCATTAAATAATGTTTGGCTGTACCGGCTGTGACAACCGTGCTGACGACCTTATCACGGAAGGCATTGACTGGTAAAAGGTCAAAAATATTTTTCAATGTAGCTGGAATCGAAGCTTGAAAGACTGGTGTCCCGATGATGATGGCATCAGCGGACATCAACGTTTCTGTTACATATTTTGTATCTCCATCATATTCCAAATAATTGCGACCATCACTGAATTCTAAGTCGTAATCAGCAAGGTCAATTATCGTAATGTCATGGTCAGGATATAGGCGCTCAGCCATCTCGATTGTATAATTGAGCGCTGTACGTGTTTTCGATCCGACCTTTGAGCCTGAAAGGGCAACAATTTTCATGTAAATCACTCCTTGTAAAATAAACTTATTCCTTTGAAACTTGGCGACACTCGGTCTTCTATTTAAAAATAGAAATTTGTCATGCAAGCAGTGCGAATCGCGTCAAACTGAAGCGGAAATTCGAGAACCTGGCGTGTAACCGTGTGAATCGCGTCAAACTGAAGCGGAAATTCGAGAACCTGGCGTGTAACCGTGTGAATC
>JAEWIG010000391.1 GCA_023387295.1 Bacillota bacterium
GATCATTTCTTATCCAATAAAAAATCCCTCTACTAAATCTGGAGAGGGATTTTCGATATTCACAAATTGACCTATCAAGAACTGAGATCCGATTTTTTTATCTTTGAAATCTAACAGCATGCAGTTACATCAAACTAGACTTAACTTCTTTGCCAGCAGCTGTGTTCCTTTTTACTAGTTTAACCAACATCATAGCTCCGACTGAAATTATGAGACAAACTGAAAGGACGCTGTATTGAAACCGTATCGTTGGAATTCCAGCAATTCTACTAATGGAATCAAGCACAACCGGAGAGAGAAATTGACCGACATAAATCATACTCGCAACGATCGAAATGGCTCGGTCACTAATAGAGCGGTCTGTACCGCCCAATGCCTTATCATTTATTAAAGGAAAGGCGATTCCTTGTCCGAAGCCCACGATACAAACACTGATTAAAATAACTGGGATAGAATGGCTAAAAGTTAAAATGCCAAAACCTATACCCATTGCTAGCAAAGCAACTGACATTAAATAATGTCTAAATACAACTTGCAATCGAACAAGAATCAAGCTGGTAATCATCCCACCTACTGTGGTAAAAGACATAACAAGTCCTGCAGTCTGCGAGCTTCCTAGTTGGCTTTGTTCTAAGTACAAAGCCATATTCGTTGCAACTGCATAATAGGCAAGCATGATCCCACATGCAGCAAACGCAATTCCGTAAATAGATAACGGGATTTTTGCCTTCGTTCCCCCGCTCCGAGGTTTTAACGGCTCGTTCTTAGGAAGGAAAAAGAAGACAAGAAAAAAAATCCCAAGCCCCATCCAATACACATTAAACGGCACTCGCCAGTTAAAAGATGCTAAGTAACCAGCCAAAAGCATGGTAACAATTCCACCTACATTACTAAAGGCTGTATTATATCCCATTAGTTTTGTTCGTTCTCTTCCCTGAAAATGATCACTGATTAACGTAAAAGAAAGTGGCATCACAAGCCCAACTCCGGCACCCAGCATTAAACGTAATGCCAACAATACTTCAATCGTATTGGAAAATTGCGCCCCAACACCACACACTACATAGATAGCTAGACCCAACAAAACAATGGTTCGTTTTGATACTTTTTTAGTCAAATAACTCGATAGAAATGAAAAAGGAATTATCATTAATGACGGGACAGTTAAGACTAATTTAATCAGTATTGGGTCTGAATCATGAAAGTGTGCTGAAATTAATCCGAGAGCCGGTGAAATCGCCGCACCCGCCATCACAGTTGCCATCGCAAGAGAAATTATTGTTGGTTTCAACATTCGATTCATTCATTAGACCTCCATAAATCTATATTTCATAATTTATCCAAAAATAGTTAGCATGCTAATTAAATAACATTTAGATAAAAAAGTCAAATAACAGACATATAAATGAACTTTTGGTTGAACATCATTATTGATATAATTAGTACACTAACTATATGAGGAGGAATTATCATGATAGAGAGTGATATTCGCGTACTTTTACAAACGATTGCCATCCAAACACGGAAAAGTTATGCTAAGCAACTGCGGGAATTAGGGCTGCACATTGGACAAGAGCTCGCCTTATCTCATTTGTTCGAACAGGACGGGATTACCCAATCACAACTGCGCGACAAGACGGGATCCAGAGCCTCAACGATCAGCAATATGCTAAAAACACTTGAACAAGATCAAATTATTTATCGTGAGCACAATCATTCCGACCACCGAATTTCTAAAGTATATCTTACAGATAAGGGAAGGGCACTTAAAGAACCCATTACAGAGATTTTAAAAAAACATGAACAAACCATGTTAAAAGGAGTTTTTCCAGAGGAATTATTGCTTTTGCGAAGAATTCTCCAGCAGATGGAGCAAAATCTAACTACAAATGACATAGAATAAAGTGATGATAGCAAAAAGCCCCTTCCTGAAATTTTTTAGGAAGGGGCTTTAATAGCTAGTGGGGAAATGACGTTTCATTTATTATTTTCCACTTACCTGGATCTAGGTCAGCAGAACTCACACCATTGATAAAGTCGAGGTAGTGGTTTGCTTTGTCTTCTATATATTTAGCTCTTTGTTTTGCTTCCTCTAATTGGGTAAGAGCAATGGCTTTTTGCCTTTGCATGATTTCATAGCGTTCTTTTACGGTAGATTCACCCTCTAAACATAGGTCAATATACGTTTTTATGTCTTCAATGGACATGCCACATTGCCGCAAATGTTTGACACATAGAAGCCAATTCAGTGTTTCATCATCGAAAAGACGATTATTATTTTTGTCTCTCTGTAAATGAGGAACTAATTCCTTATCTGTATAGTAACGAACAGTATGTTCAGTTAAATTGAGTAGTCTTGCCGCTTCTTTCACTGTGTACATTAAAAGTTCGCCTCCGACTCATAGATCATATAATCATTTACTCACGAACGTCCAAAAGATTGACTGTAGGATTGACCGGATTGCACCATCCGCCGTACAGTTTGTAAACGCTGGGACTCATACTCCCTCATCGCCTCCATTGCCGCATTTCCTCGTATCCCTTTCGCAACACATTCTCCTAAGGTAGCAGCGTCTAGTATAGATTGATTGAACCCACTAGCGGTGATGGGTGCAGGTACATGGGCTGCATCTCCAACCAATGCCATACGTCCTTTTACAAGATTATCAGGAACGTATTCTTTTATTGGTATGCCGATAAGTGTGCGTGTTTTCGTAGCATGACGCATGACCGATGCAAAAGGCTCTTCCCATTTTTCAGAAGCTTGCTCAGCAAGCTCAATCAGGGTTTGCTCTGGGATATCCGCACCATTAAGTGAATGAAGCGCAACATCTCCTTTTACACATCCAAGACTGCGCAGCAAATGATTTCGGGAGTTATCATACCACGTGCATCCAATTCTTCGGCTTCCTGAACCATCCTCTCTTTCAATAATTGAACCAAATAAAAAGCCATTGTAACTATCTAACATCCTGACTCTTGGCTGATTGTAGCCAGGACGTTGGTTTTCGGGCAAATCCTCCTCATTCATAGAAGCCATCCACGCCATATAGCCTGCAAACGTTGCATTTGGTTTATGTGGTGCAACATGACGCCGTACCATACTGTGATGACCATCCGCACCAATCAAGATATCACCATGAATGGTCTCATCTTTATCCGTAATTACCCATGCGGAATCTTGATCCTGATCCACATCTTGCACACGTGTTTGATAGCGCAAGTCAATTCTTGCATCCGACTTTGCCTCTGCGCGTAAATTAGCCTCAATCGATACCCATAGCTGTACCGAGTTCTGTCCTCCTGAAGCGAGATTTCGTAATAACTTCTCTGTTTTTGTTTGACCAAACCTCGCGCCATCAACTCGCAGGCCAGCTCCGCCAGGGCGTCCCTCCTCAGCTCTTTCTACAATGGTTACATGTAAACCTTCACGTGCCAGAGCAATTCCTGTCATCAGTCCAGATAGTGACGCTCCGACAATGACAGCAGAACCTTCTATGTTAGGCATCTCATCACGATTAAATATATTTATCTTTTTCATTGACTTATCCTCCCACCTTTTATTTCTAAGTTCACTCATGCTGTTCTTTCTTACATACTTCCAGGGTTTTGATATTAAATTCAGCTTGCTTGAGATATTAAGTAAGTCTATACCTTCGAGTAACTCGAGGTCAACAAACTACGTAATGAGCAGAAAAAGGCCCCCAATCAAAATGATTGAGAGCCTTTCGAGATTCGCAAATTTACGTTTTATGAACATTAGCTTTTCGCTATCTTTCTTTTTAATACTCTAATCAATGGCTGTTCAACAAAAGAATGTACAAAGCAACCCACACTCGTTGCTATTATCATTAGTATAATACTTGTTAGTACCCCACCTAAACTTTCAAATACATGAATCTTGCTGAATATCTCAGAAAAAGCAATTAGCACTAAATTGTGAGATAAATAAATTGCAAAAGAAGCATTTCCTAGATAGTTTAACAATTTAGGAATGTTGATACTCTTTTGCATATCAATCGATCCCAAGCCCAAAATAATGAGAACCGAAGCTACAC
>JAEWIG010000175.1 GCA_023387295.1 Bacillota bacterium
GGCCAAGGCGCTTCCGCTTTAGTTTTTATCCGCGTTTTTCAGTTCGACGTAGCCGACTGGGTGGCGGATGATGCCAGTGACAGCCTCGTTTTGCAGATAAGCTTGGTTATAGAAATATAGAGGGAAAATCGGCATTTCATCAAAAAGAATCTTTTCTGCTTTGTACATCATTTCATAGCGCTTTGTTTCATCGCCTTCATTCTTTGCATCCTTAATTAATTGATCATATTCTGCGTTGCTCCAACCTGTTCGGTTCATTGAAAGACCAGTCTGGAAGTTTTCTAAGAAGTTGATTGGATCAGCATAGTCTGCAAGGAAAGAGCTACGAGAAAGCTGGAATTTCAGTGCCGTTTGTTCTTCTGCAAAAACCTTCCATTCCATATTTGCAAGCTTTACTTCTACGCCTAAATTATCTTTAAACATTTGCTGAAGCGCTTCAGCAATTTTCTTATGCGACTCGCTCGTGCTATACGTTAATGTTACTTCTGGAAGAGTATCGTATCCTTCTTCTTCCATTCCTTTAGCAAGTAACTTTTTCGCTTCTTCCACATTTGTTTTGACTAAATCACCTGACGTTTCACGGAAATCCTTCCCTGAAGGGTCCTTGAATCCATACGAAACAAAACCATAAGCAGGCTTTTCACCTTTTTTCGTAACAAAATCAACGATCTGCTGTTGGTCAACTGCTAGTGCAAAGGCTTTCCGAATGTTTACATTTTGGAACGGCTCCAACGTAACATTGAATCGGAAGAAGTAATCACCAGCTTGATCTTCAACTTTAACTTTTCCTTCTGCGAAAAGCTGCTCACTTAAATCGGCCGGAACACCAGAAGTATCTAAATTTCCTGTTTGGAACATTTGATATTCCGTATTTGTATCATCAATAATCGACCAATGAACTTTGTCTAGCTTTACATTCGCCACATCCCAATATTGAGGATTTTTCTCCATCACAAAATGGCTATCATGCTCCCATTCCGTTAAATTGAATGGGCCATTTCCAACGAATGTTGCTGCTTCAGCAAACCAATTCGGATTTTCCGTTGCTACTTTTTCATTAATAGGGAAAAAGGATGGATTTGTAATCACACTTAAGAAATAGGCTTGTGGGCTAATTAACGTGACTTCAAAGGTTTTTTCATCAACCGCTCTTATTTTCACATCATCAGCAGAACCCTCACCATTATTGTAAGCTTCTGCTCCCTCAATAAAATAACCTAAGAATGCAGCTGGAGAGCCTGTATCAGGGTTTAACATATGCTTCCAAGCAAACACGAAATCACTGGCTGTGACATTGTCACCATTCGACCATTTAGCATTTTCGCGGATATGGAATGTATATACCTTTCCACCTTCTGTCACATCCCATTTTTCTGCGATTGCTGGCTCTGGCTCATGTGTTTCTCCTAAACGCAATAATCCTTCCATCATGTTATTTAATGGACTCCAAGAAACAGAGTCAAAACCAATCGATGGATCAAATGACGTTGGTTCCATACCATTATTCAAGTACAAGATTTTTTCACTTGCTACTTCTTCCTTATTGCCTTCCTCTTGGTTCTGCTCATTTTCATTCTTTTGCGGTTCAGTTCCCGTATTTTCCTTTGCCGTACATGCACCTAATACAAAAGCCAATAATCCAATAACCAACAACGATAAAAGCTTCTTCATTTTCTTTCCTCCTTTATTATCATTCTTGCTTTCTACTAACCTCAGTTATACGACTCTTGTTTATTGAGCATTCACGAGCATCTGCTTTAAAATGTCGTCGGCTTCATTTCTCTGCGCTTACGATTAACATCGAGGCTTGTTCAATAAATCCGACGACGATTTTGCAGACCTTTTAAAGTCACTATCTAACCTCCTTCATTCTAGCTAGCATATGGACGGCACGTTCGTCCTGAAGCCAACAGTCAACATGATGTTCTTCACTTAGATGGGTTTTAAAAGGATAGACCTTATCACAAACCTCCATTGCATAACTGCATCTCGCCATAAATGGACAACCTTTAGGAGGAGAAAAAAGATCAGGCGGTGAGCCACTAATTGGAACTAACTCCGCATCCTCTAAATCTAGGCGTGGAACTGATTTTAATAGCCCATTTGTATAGGGATGCTGCGGATTATAAAAAATTTCTCTTCTTGACCCTGCTTCAATAATTTTACCGGCATACATGACCGCAATTCGATCGGCAACCTGCGCAACTACTCCTAAATCATGAGTAATTAAAATAATAGAAACACCCGTTTTCTTCTGAATATCTCTAAATAAATCAAGAATTTGAGCTTGAATCGTCACGTCTAAGGCAGTTGTCGGCTCATCAGCAATTAATATTTCCGGCTGGCAAACAAGTGCCATCGCTATCACAATTCGCTGTCTCATACCTCCACTGAATTGATGCGGGTGATGCTTTAAACGTTCCTGCGGATTTGGAATTCCAACTAAATGGAGCATTTCTAATGCGATTTTCTTTGCTTCCTGCCGGGAAATTGCTTTATGTTGCAAAATGCCTTCAACTAGCTGTTCACCGACCGTTAAGGTAGGATTCAAAGCCGTCATCGGATCTTGAAAAATCATCGATATATCTGCACCACGAATTTTTCTCATTTGTGCTTCTTTTAATTTGGTTAAATCTTGGCCTTTAAATAAAATGGTTCCATTCGTAATTTTTCCAGGTGGATTTGGGATAAGACGCATAATACTTTGGGACGTCACACTTTTCCCACAGCCTGATTCACCAACAATGGCTAATATTTCTCCTCGATATAGGTTGAAGGTGACACCACGGACAGCCTGCACTTCTCCTCCATATGTTTTGAAGCCAACATGAAGCTCCTTTACCTCAAGAACTGATTCCATATTGATTATCTACCTCCTTAACCTCGGATCCAGTGCATCTTGCAGACCATCACCGAGCACGTTAAATGAAAACATTGTTAGTGAAATAAAGAAGGCAGGGAAGAAAAGTCGCCACCAATGTCCTGATAAAATTGTAGACAAACCATCACTTGCCATTGAACCCCAACTTGCAAAAGGCGGTTGAATGCCTAAACCAAGAAAGCTAAGAAAAGCCTCTGCAAAAATAGCGGACGGTACCGTTAATGTCATTTGTACAATAATTGGCCCCATCGTATTAGGAAGTAAATTTTTACGAATGATTCTTGCTGTTTTCGTTCCAAAGGTTTTCGAAGCGAGAATAAATTCATAATTTTTTATTTGTAACACTTGGCCTCTCACAATCCTCGCCATCCCTACCCATCCCGTTACCGTAAGCGCAAAAATGATAGAAAATAAACCAGGCTCCATGACAACACTTATTAAAATAACGACAAGCAAATAAGGGATTCCATATAGAATTTCAACAATTCTCATCATCACATGATCGGTATTTCCTCCTTTGTACCCTGCAATCCCTCCATAAACAACACCGATAAGGAAATCTATTAAGGCGGCTACGATCCCAACAAACAAGGAGACTCTGGCTCCAAACCACGTTCGAGTAAACACATCCCTCCCTAATTCATCTGTACCAAACCAATATTCACTAGATGGTGGTTGATTTTGATTGACAAGCTTTTGTTGTGCTACATCATGCGGGGAGATGATTGGTCCAAAAATCGCCATAAAAATAAGAAATATAAGAAAGAAAAGACCTACCATTGCCAATTTATTTTTCAAAAGGCGACGCCATGCATCTTGCCAGTAGCTTAGGCTTGGCCTGACAATGGCTTCTGCTTCTTTATGGTCTTTATCTTTTACGACAAACCAATCATCTGGAATATTAGGGTCAATATTGGGATTAGATTCTTTTCTTAATTCCATTAGATCCCCTCCTTTTTGTGCAGCTTTATTCGGGGATCGAGAATGCCGTATGCGATGTCTACTAAAAAAAGCATGATGATCAAGATCGTACTGTAAAAGACAGTGGTTCCCATGATGACTGGGTAATCCCGCTGGTTAATGCTCTCAACAAAGTACTTCCCCATACCTGGAATGGCGAAAATTTTTTCAATCACAAAAGTTCCTGTTAAAATACTAGCTGCTAAAGAACCTAGGACGGTTACGACAGGCAATAGAGCATTTCTTAATGCATGCTTGAAAATAATTTTGACTGGCGACAGCCCTTTTGCTTTAGCCGTTCGAATATAATCCTGCGTTAAAACCTCCAGCATACTTGAACGGGTTAATCTAGCGATAATTGCCATAGGGCCCGTTGCTAGCGCTAAAGTCGGAAGGACCATATGCTTCGGACTCACCCATGTGGCAACCGGGAGAATTCCCCAGTTAACAGCTACCTGTTGAATTAACAATGTAGCCATTACAAAGTTAGGTACAGATATGCCGAGCACCGCAATCGTCATTGCTAAATAATCAATGACTCCATTATGTCTGAGGGCTGCAATAACCCCGAGCGTTATTCCTGAAATAACGGCTACGATCAGGGTGACGAGCCCAAGTTCAAACGAAACTGGAAAACCTCTTCCAAGCATATCATTAACAGTTTGTGATGATTTCTTGATAGAAGGGCCGAAATCAAAGGTGACGACCGATTTCAAGTACATGGCATATTGAATATAAAGTGGCTTATCCAAGTGATAGAATTTCTCTAGATTTTTTTGCACAGCTTCACTCGTTGCCCTTTCATCTGTAAAAGGGGACCCTGGAATTGAATGCATAAGAAAAAATGTTAGCGTAATAATAAGCCAAAGTGTTATAAGCATGGCAATGAGCCGTTTTATGATATATACAGTCATTTATTGATACACTTCCTAACAGAATGAAGTTCTCATTGCTAATTCCACCATGACTAGCATCGCGCGATATGCTTCTAAAATATCCTTTGCCTGATAATGTACAATCGTCGTATTTTCTTCGAGCTCTGTGCCTGGCAGTAAACTTGCCCATTCCGCTTGACCGTAATTAGCAAATTCAATTGTTAAAAGAGGGTTATCAGGTGGAACAAGCGGCTCTACGCTCGCTTGATTTCTTAAGGCGGCTTCTGTTTTTACTCTTAATAACTCACCTGCTTTTGCAGGGGTAAGCGATTTTACAGCAGAACGAGAGATCGTTTCCTTCACAATCGCTGTCGTCACATTTGGAATAAGCTGAGCTGCTTCATATGCCGCTCGATCATCACCAGCAACCATGAGAACAGGAACCCCGTAATAGCCAGCTACATATGCATTCAACCCCATTTCCCCAATCGCTACATCATTGATATACATGTTTCGCACACCAAAAATCATCGAATGGGACATAACCCCCTTCATGGAAGCTCTGGCATGATAACCAATAAACATCGCCCCACTAAAACTTGCATCCAGTCCTTGAACCATTGAGTAAGGCTTAACATCCCCAGTAATGAGCTTTGTGTCTGGATGGAGCTTTTCAATTAAGAGATTATTCATTTTCGAGTGACTATCATTGACAAGAACTTCCTCACAGCCACTATGAAAAGCAGATGTAATGACATGATTCGCTTCCTCTGTCATGATGATTCGGCTTCGCTCGTAATTATGCTTAGATGAATCGACATGGGTATGATCAGCTAAGCCCGTAATTCCTTCCATATCAACAGATACATATAACTTCATATCTTGCCCCCCTTATAGTTCTATTTAATGTTTCTCTTTTTCTAAAAATGACAAGTTCTATGTGACTAGCTTGTTTATCAAAAAAATCCAGCTGCTAGAGATAGTAAACTTCATCTCTAACAGCTGGATTTAATCTGCGTTGAACAGAAAAAGCAGCTTATTTATTCATTATTTGTGCATACTTAATATTCGCATTTTTAAAGGCAACCATCAGTGCTTTTTGCGATGAACCGAAATAACGTTGTTCAATTTCTGCAAGCACGGCATTTACCTCTAAAATGGACTTCCCTTTAAATAACGACTTTACAAATTGAGAGGTTAAATCTATTGTCGCAGAGCACTCTGCATCGACAATCTTATCTGTTTCTCTATCGATAACAAGTCCGATAAAGAAGCTGTTATACCTATGCATAATGGGATTGTTCAAAGCAGTCTTACTGTCTCCAACAATATAAACAGTCGTTTGCTGAAACATAGCGTTCCTCCTGCAGAGCAAGGATATTGCGCGAGGTGTTCATGTGGAAAACATAAACATTCATCACAATGCATAGCCCTTATATGGATTGTATTACAACAGGAGCAAGCTGACAACTATTTTATTTGATTTTTCGGAATATTTCATTAAACTTTTTTGTGATTGAGAATGTGTTATCGTGCATATATCTGGACTACCGCACATAATACCGGATTATCGTGCAAAAAATCAAATTACCACGCATATATCCTCATTATCGTGCAAATAACCATATTATCGCGCATATATTCATTTTTCGGACTTATAATCATCCTCTAAGCTCTTGAACCATAAATAGAAGTAACATTACACAAATCTTTCATTGATACACGCTAGTAATTGTTCTCCTGTTAGCAGTGCCTCTCCTCCACCTTGTGCGAATTGGTCGTTTCCTCCGCCTTTTCCATTCACAAGCTTTAGAAGTTCTGCCGCTACCTGCTTCATACTTACAGTTGGAACCGG
The DNA here is from genome assembly GCA_023387295.1 of Bacillota bacterium. GTDB lineage: Bacteria > Bacillota > Bacilli > Bacillales > Cytobacillaceae > Cytobacillus. The sequence continues at coordinate 6,572 of JAEWIG010000175.1, forward strand.
GCCTCTTGCACAAACAAATTGTAATTTTCCATCGGCTTCATTCACCAAGAAAACGAGAGACTCATTTGAAAGAGAAGTAATCGATCGTGCAAGCTTCTGAATCTCCTGAATGCTTCTATTTTGAAAAACCTCTGTGATGATCATACCCTTATCAGTTGATGTAGCATTTGCAAGTAAATCCTTCGCCTCGTATTCGAGGAGTGAATCATTCAGTTCGTCTATTTTCTTTTCAAGCGACTTTCCGTTTTCAATTAATCGTTTTGCCGCAGCCACAAGTTCTTGTTCAGGAGCATTTAACAGCCCCGTCAATTCCTTTCCAACTTTATGCTTTTCGTGGAACTGGTTACGAACACGATTTCCACAAATGAATCGGACTCTTGTATTCTTCCGCTGCTTTTCCCAATCCAAAACTGTTATTGCTCCAACCTCTGCCGTCGATCTCGGATGCGTTCCACCACATCCGTTATAATCAAACTCTGGAATAATAACAAGGCGAATATTTTCTGACACACTTAGCTGCTTACGTAGAGAGCACTGTGAAAGTTCATCCTCCGTAACCCATTTCGTTTCAATTGGACGGTTTTCTAAAACAATTTGATTAGCTAATTCCTCAGCAGCACGAGCTTGTTCTTCAGTCAATTGTTCAACATCTAAATCAATCGTTAAAGAATCTTTTCCTAAGTGGAAAGCAACCGTAGCGAATCCAAATAGCTCTACAAAAGCGGCTGTTAAAATATGCTGCCCTGCATGCTGCTGCATATGATCGAATCTTCTGCTCCAATCAATCTTACCAGTAATTTCGCTCCCACTTCCTACGATCTCACCACTTAAATAGTGGCGGATTTCATCATCTACTTCCTCAGCGTCAATTACTTTCACTTCGTTTAAAGTACCTGTATCGTAAGGTTGTCCTCCACCAGTTGGATAAAAGGCCGTTTCTGCTAAAACAGCATACCATCTTCCCTCTTCGTCTTTATCGTGCTTCTTTAAGGTTGTCTTAAATGTTGTCATGTAGGGGTCTTTATAATATAGTTTGTTTTCAATTTCTTTCTTACTGTTAATGTTTTTTGTTTCTGACATGAAATCAACCAACTTTCTATGTATGTACTTTAATTCGATTCTTTATCTAAAATGTATTATAACTTAAAAAAGCAAAACACTCGTTCATCGTGAACGGTGTTTTGCTTTCAGCATTATGATTTTATTATTTGGCTTTAGTAAAGCTTATTATTTTCCAATCGCTTTACAAACCTGCCCCGTAATAAATTGCAGCCACGTATAAACACCAGTCTTCACTGTTTCAGCGACATTCGAATCCTTACTTGGATCTAAGCAAACAAAGTCGATATGCTTTACAGCTTGATGCTTTCCAATTTCAAGTAAAGAATCAAATAACTCTGTTGCAGTCATCCCGCCTGGTGTGGAGGCTGGAACTCCAGGTGCAACCGAAATATCAAGCACATCCATATCAACGGTTACATACACGCGATCGACTCGTGAAGCTAAAGAATTTAGTGCTTCCTGAATCGTTTTTACAATCCCTTGTTTACGTGCTTCCTTTAATGTCACCATCTGAATGTTGTGCTCTCTTGCATAGTCAATAAGTGGCTTTGCATTAAAATAGCCATGCAACCCAATATTTGTGACATGTTCCCCTTTAACAATGCCACCATCAATTAGCTGTCGAATGGGCGTTCCATTCGCTGGGCCTAGTTCAGCTGGGTCCCTAACATCTAAATGGGTATCCAGCTGTATGATTCCGATTGTTTCATCTTTATAAACTGACTTAATTCCTCGAACAGAGCATGCAGTAATGGAATGATCTCCACCAATCATACAAGTTACTACTTGTGGATAATCTGTTACTAACGTTGCCGTCGTTTGCTGAATTCGTTCATGAGATAATAGAATATCCGTCGTATGCATCGCAATGTCACCCGCATCTGCAACTTTACAAGAAGTTAAATCCAAAGCTTCATCCAAGTTATACGTTGCAAAACCTTTCCACATCCTCCGAAATTCAGTCGGGTATAAAGATGCACCAGATGCACTAATAGAAGATCGTGATATTGGTGCACCATAAAGGATGACATCTGGGACCTCATCCATTTCTTCAAGAGGGCGAACCCAGTGGTGGACATAGGTTGGGTCTCCCTCTGTTCGATTCCAAGACCACTCAGGTCTTTGTAGCCAATTGTGATTTGTCATTTCTACACCACCTGAATGCCTTTCTTCCAAACTGATTTAACATGGTTCACGCCAAATAAATACTGTAGCTCTTGATAGTTTTTCACATTCCATAAAACAACATCAGCTTGTTTACCAACTTCAAGAGAACCTATTCGGTCCTGCCGGTTGATTGCGCACGCTGCATTGTATGTTGCGGCGGTTAAGCTTTCAGCAGGAGTCAGTCTCATTGAAATACAAGCTAGATTCATGACAAGCGGCATTGATGTTGTCGGCGAAGAACCGGGATTGCAATCTGTGGAAATCGCAACAGCAACACCTTCGTCTATCATTTTTCTACCAGCCGCTGCACCTTCACGCAAATACAGTGCGGTAGCAGGCAGTAAACAAGCAATTGTTCCTGCTTTCGCCATTGCTTGAATTCCTTCTTCGGAGGCTTTTAATAAATGTTCTGCGGAAATTGCTCCTACCTTTGCAGCTAGCTCCGCTCCTCCATATGGTTCAATTTCATCTGCGTGGATTTTCGGAGTTAACCCTAATTTTTTTCCTGCTTCTAAAATTCGTTCTGACTGTTCTGGAGTAAAGACACCTTTTTCACAGAAAACGTCGTTGAACTCTGCTAATTTTTCTTCGGCAACGATTGGGAGCATATCATTGATTAA
>JAEWIG010000016.1 GCA_023387295.1 Bacillota bacterium
ATCGTGCCATCATCAATGTAGGTCACAAGATCTGAAGCTACTTTCTCACCAATACGATTAGCAAAAACAGAGTTATCTTTCGCTACAGAGGTTGCCTCTAATCCATGTCCACAGGCCTCATGAAAAATAACTCCACCAAACTCATTATCGATTATGACGGGGAATTTTCCGCTTGGACATGGCTCTGCACCTAGCATTGTCACAGCAATTCGCGATGCTTCATTCGCATAATGTTCAAGATTAAGAGTTTCAAAAAACTCAAAGCCTTTATGTGCACCAGGTCCATAAAAACCTGGCTGCATTTGCGTTCCATCAGAAGCAATCGATTGAATTGCCAAGCGACTCCTCACTCTTCGATCCTCTATATATTTCCCCTCACTATTAGCTATCAGAACATTTTGATCCTCATCCAAGTAACGAACAAGGACTTGTTGAATACTAGAATGATAGTTTTTCGCAATCTCGTAAGCTTTTTTCATCACATTTACTTTTCGAACCTTCTCTGTTTCCATCGGATAAATCTCGATTGGATGGGCACTCGAAATCATTTCTTTTACAAGAGACTGCGGCTTTATGATCGTCTCCCCGGAAATGGCATGAGCCGCATTTCTAGCTGCTTTGAGTAATCCTTCCTTCGTTGAATCGGTTGTGTATGTATAAACACTTTGCAGCCCTTTAAAAACACGAATCCCTATTCCAAAGTCTCGACCTGATAAACTGTTTTCAATTTTCCCACCCTGAAGTGTTAAATTATTCGTATAGCGGTCCTCAACAAATATCTCTGAAAAATCTCCTCCTGTTGCTAGTGCTGCACTTAAAACATCTTCGATAACAGACTTAGAAAACATTGCGATACCTCCTTCTAACGAGTATATATTCAAACAATTCTAACAGTATTATCATATCACTATTCACTCTATTTTCCACTTATAACCATATAATAAATCTTACAGAAAATGATCATTAGCATCTCCTTACAACCCTCTGTGAAAAAATGTCGTCGACAGTTCTAGTTTATAAAACGCCAGAAAAAAGTCGGGCAAACGATTCTTTTACTTTTTCACCAATCCCCCGCTTGTAATATTGAACTGGACTAATTTTTTCACTATTTTCTATATCCTCTTCATAATGAGCCACAAGGTCTCGAATAGAGCTTGTTCCATATAAAAAAACATTCACCTCGAAATTAAGATGGAAGCTGCGCATATCCATATTCGCAGTCCCTAGCGACGCCAAATTCCCATCAACGATTATTATTTTTTGATGTAGGAAGCCTTTTTTATACGAATAAATTTCTGCCCCGTATCTAAGAAGCTCCGGAAAATACGAGCGACTTGCATAATGTGTGAAGAAGCCATCATTGGTTTCAGGAATGATTATTCGCACTTCTATTCCTTTAGCAGAAGCCACTCGGAGTGCTGTGCGAATGGAGTCATCTGGTACAAAATAAGGACTTGCTATCCATATTGATTTCGTTGCTGAAGCGATCATGGAGAAATAAAAATCGCTCATTAATCCTTGCTGTGTATCGGGTCCACTTGCAATGACCTGTACAGCACCATCGAGAACGCCATCATCCACAACAGTTTTATAGGATGAATAATCATGAAGAACCTTTTCTCCACTAACATATTCCCAATCAAGCAAGAAAACCATATGCAACGAATATACTGCTCCTCCCCTTAATAAAATATGAGTGTCTCGCCAAAAGCCAATTTTTTCATCCTCACCTAAGTACTCAACGCCCACATTCAGCCCACCTACAAATCCAATTTCCCCATCGATGACCATGATCTTTCGGTGATTGCGAAAATTAACCTTCTGATTGAAAAATCCATACTTTAGTGGCGAAAACGCCTGCACTTTTATTCCAGCAGCTTTCATCGCTTCTATATCCTCGACAGCCAATTTCCGGCTTCCGGCAGCATCGTATATAAAAAGAACCTCTACCCCCTGTTTTGCTTTTTCTTTTAATATCGCCATTATTGTTCTTCCTAGATGGTCAGAACGAAAGATATAGTATTCTAGATGAATAAACTTTTCTGCTTTCTCCAAACTTCTTAATATTTCTGTAAAGGTTTCTTCTCCATTTTTTAAAACTTCTGCACGAGATTGTGTGCTTATTGGTGTAGGCGAAGCTTGATTAGCAAACTTAGCAAATGAATGCTGACTATCCAGTAAAAACGCCAAATCAGGTGATGGCTCTTGCTGTAAGAGCTTTTTCCATTCTTCTCTATCCTTCTTTCGTTTACTCTTAAAAAGATACCCCTTCAAATATAGTTGACCTGAAAACAAATAAAATAAATATCCAAGCAAAGGGAAAAAGACAAGTACATAAATCCATAAGAGTGTGTGCTGTGGTGAGCGATTCTCTAATATTAGTGAAAAAATGGTTATCATGATTGTTGTTAAATATAGGAACAGGAAGAATAATTTGATCGGTAAATGATAGTTACTAAATAACATTATCACTAATGATACAAACAATATTAAAGCAATTAATAACTCCACTCTACGTTTTCTCATCTCTTTATTCGCCAACCTTAATTTAGAAGTTATCTGTATTATCTCCAACCTAAAAATACTATAATAACCATAAATCTATTTAGCTAAACATATTAAAAGGCAGCCTAGGTAGCTGCCTTCCATTCCTTTATTGATACTTCTTTACAATTTCCTGTAGCTTAAGGGCAAGCCCCATTTTTCCTTCGACCTTTAATCCTCCAGTCATGAAGGCTAGTGTCGTATTCAAGTCGTCTTTTAATAGCTTCGAAAAATTTTCATCTGAAAGAATTAATGTGACTTCTGGTTCGTGTAGAGTCCCTTCTACTATTTCTACTCGCCCATCCTTCAAAACAATTTGAAGTGAGCCACTCTCCTCTAAATTAACTTGATAAACGCGATCCTTTTCATTTTGAATATGTTCTGGATTTGCATTCATTCTATTTGCTAACTCATTTAACTCGTTTTTAACTGCCATCATTTTTCCCCCTTAATCGTTAGATACTATCTTTAATTCAATTTATTCACATCATTATCCTGCTAAAAAAATGAATAATTATTCATTTTTTCATACACCATTATTTCTCATATTAACTTTGTCACCTATTTCATCACTAGCGACTAATGACTTTTGTGTTTTAATTGGAGTTATTAAAATATCGAGCATGCAAATTTATTACAATCAGAATAAAAATGCGTTAAAATATATATTTGTAAATAAAACGACCACGAGGGAGAGCACAATGAACGAATCAAAATTTTGTAAAGAATCATTTGTCGTCAAAACAAGTATTGTTTTGCCACCCGATACAAATTATCATGGAACTTTATTTGGCGGGAAATTAATGGCTTATATAGATGATGTAGCATCGATTTCTGCAATGAGACATTCAAGAAAAAACACAGTTACTGCCTCAACAGATTCAGTTGATTTCTTGCATCCTATTCATCAAGGAAATGCTGTATGTCTAGAATCCTTTGTCACTTATACAGGAAGAACATCTATGGAGATTTTCGTAAAAGTTAGTGCGGAAGATTTATTAACTGGAGAAAAGAATATTTGCGCGATGTCTTTCTTAACAATGGTTGCTATAGATGAAAATGGAAAACCGACACCAGTACCTGCCGTTATTCCTGAAACAGAAGAAGAAAAAAGCTTATACAATTCTGCAAAAGAACGTGCAGAAATCCGTAAGAAAAGACGCAAGGCTAGCATAAGCAGATTACAGCAGTTTGGTCTGTAGAATTAAGATTTTTCATAAAAACTCGTGCCCGTAATAGATGGACACGAGTTTCTTTATCCTACATACCAATTAATATTATACAAGTCCTTCTACAATTGGACGTAGGCGATCTTTTGCTCTTCTCATTCTTGTTTTCACGGTAGAAAGTGGTAGCTTGGAAGTCGTGCTTATTTCCTTCAATGTTTTATGCTGAAAATAGAATAATATTAACGGTTCACGATACATTTTCGGAAGCTCTTGAAGCGTATCTGCAATTTCTTTATTCGTATCTTTAGCAATAATCGATTCCTCTGGTTGTTCGATTGGATTCGCCTCATCGACATAGGAATATACTTTTTCCTCCCAAAAACGATTAGCTGATTTTTCTTTTCGCCAATAATCCCGACACTTATTAAGAGCAATTTTATAGAGCCAATTTCGAACCTTAGCCCTTTCTTCAAATGAAGGAAGCGCAGAATAAGCTGAAATAAGGACCTCTTGATAAATATCTTCAGCAAGCTGCTTATGTTTAACATGATAAAATATATAATTAAATAGTGATTTGCCATACTCGATTACACAAGTTTCGAAGTATTGGTCCATCACTTGTTTAGATTTCAATTTTGCACAGGATTGCATTTCTATTAACTCCTTCTATGATAATCAAGTTACAGTTATTATCTGGTGATTTTCGTTACATTTTAAGGCGGCACTCATAATAATAGACGAAACTCACACTGTAATTCCCTACACTTTTACAGATGTTAGCCAAAGATTGACACTAATTTTTTTACATATCGTTAAATAGTGCAAGAGGAATAAGACAACAGCCCCTGCATTCATGCCAATAATAATTCCGTCCATCTGGAACATCTGCATCGATCCAAGGATATACATGACTGAAAAAGACACAACTGTTGACCAAATAAAATGATAGAGAGTTTCTTTCACAAGCCCTAAACCGATTAAATAGGCCTGCATCGGAATGATAAAATAGTGAAGTAAGAAAAAAGGCCAGAGTAATTGTAGATAAATGGCAGCGTCAACGGAATGGAAGAAGGTGCTAGTTAATGGTCTTGCAAAAATGTAGAAAAAGGTAACCGCAGGAATACCATATATAAGTGTAATCATAAAGACCTGCTGAAGGATTCGTTGGAGCTTCTCGATATTTTTCTCAGCATACGCTTTTGAAACAGTTGGAATGAGCATAATTAAAAACGAATGGGCAATAAAAGCAGGAAAAAATCCGATCGTCATAGCAATGCCAGCCATCATACCGAAATGCTCAGTAGCAATAACCCCACTAACCCCTGCTTGTATAAGGGCTGCTTTGATTAAAAATGGCTCCACTGCATGTGCTAATGCGTGAAAAACTCTCATCACTGTCGTTGGAATAGATACGGCCATTAAGCTTTTCCGCACCGTTTTCCCACTCATCCATTCATGGGGCTCTTTTTTCAATTGGTGATATTGAAGAATAAACATGTGGAGTAAATATAAAAAGACAACAAGCTCACTACCGATGAAAGTACAAAAAGCAACAAATACAGCGGTTTCTGTATTAAACTGAAATACTTGGTATAGTAAGACTAGTAAAAAAAGTTGGACAATTTTTCTTAAAAAATTATAGGTGGCAATTTTCCCCATCTGATGTTTCCCCATGAAAAATCCTCTTGTTATCGAGGAAAACGACACGATCGGGATGAAAGCAATGACAACCCACCTTAAGTAAGGATGGTATTGGTCAAAAACAGGAATAAAAGGAAGAATCAGTATCGCCAACGGCAATAAAACAGCCGTAAAAATAACAGTCAATTTAATAACATGGTTTAACATGCTATGGTGAAATTTTTTATCCTTTTCAGCAATAAACTTCGAAATGGAAACTGGTAATTCAAAGCTTGCGAGCATAACAATTAAGAAAACCGTAGGCAGGATGGACATGTACAGTCCAAGCCCTCTCTCGCCTAATTCCCTCGCCAAAATCATATTGACGACAAACTCAATACACTCACCTGCAAAAGCAGCTACTGCTAACAACAGCGTTCCTTTGAAAAATTTATTCATCTTGTCTCTCCTTATACTCAAGCTTATCTATCTGACGTGTCTGCCACATTCGCTTTTATATAAGATATGAGACAAGTTATAAGAATATAAATCTTCCTGTAAGAATTATGATTATATACCTAGCTCAAACTACCATAATCCGTCTTTATCACTCATTAATTAACAAGAGAGTGTTTAAAAGCATAGATTACCGCTTGGGTGCGGTCTTGTACTTGTAGTTTGCTTAGTATATTACTAACATGTGTTTTCACTGTTTTTAATGCGATGAAAAGCTCGTCAGCAATCTCTTGATTGGACTTTCCTTCTGTCATGAGGAGAAGGATTTCCATTTCTCTTCCTGTCAGCTCTTCATGAGGAAGCTGCTGTGTTTTCTGTCTCATTTTCACCATCATTTTTCCTGTTACTTCTGGTTCTAGTACAGACTGACCTTGGTAAGTGGAACGAACAGCATCCGCAATTTCACTTGCTTTCGAGGTTTTCAGCATATAACTTGTGGCTCCTGCTTCAAGAGCCGGATACACCTTATCATCATCAAGGAAGCTTGTAACAATGATTATTTTTGCCTCAGGCCATTGTTCGATAATATTCCTTGTTGCCTCAATTCCATCCATTTCATTCATGACTAAATCCATTAAAATGACATCGGGACGTAAGCTTAGAGCAAGCTCAATCGCTGTTTTCCCATTATCCGCTTCACCAACCACGTCAATATCAGGCTGTGCAGACAAATAAGAAGATACGCCAATTCTTACCATCTCATGGTCATCGACAAATAGTACTTTAATCATTGCTTTCCCCTCACTTTCAGCCTTCGCTTTTCTTTGTCTAGCTACGGCGGCTAGGAGCTCGAGGTCATAAGCCAATCTGTCATAAAGGTTAAAGATCAACCTTCATGTCAGCTCGTCTTATGCTTGTCGCTCCTGAGCACAAAGGATAAGCATCTATGAATATCCTTCGCAGGAACAATTTGATTTCTAATTGTTCCGAAGCCGCCTTCGCTTTTCTATATCCTCGGAACTTTAACTTCGAGTCTTGTTCCGCTATTTTTCAAACTAATTATTTTAAAGGTGCCACCTATCTCAACAGCACGTTCATACATATTGTTCAAACCGTATGAGCCTGCCTTGGCTTTTTCAACATCAAAACCAATACCATCATCCACTACTCGTAAAATAACAAAATCATCTCGATGAATAAGGAGTACTTCAAGAGTGGTTGATTTTGCATGTCTAAGAGTATTGGAAACAGCCTCTTGAAGAATTCGGAATAAATGATCCTCTATCCCTTTATCAAGAGGGAAATCCTCTATCTTCCATTTAATTTCCATCGATACTTTTTGTGATAATTCGATAAGCAGCTCATTAATTCCTTCTTGCAATGTTTTTCCCTTTAACGCTACCGGTCTTAAATGAAGGAGCAGAGCACGCATTTCTAATTGAGATTGATGGATCATTTCCTCAACCATCTTTAACTGCTTGCCTTCCCTTTCATCTGTTGACGTCTTGGATTCATTAATCGCTGACATTAACATAGAGGCTGCAAACAGCTGCTGACTAACAGAATCATGGAGCTCCCTAGCTAAACGGTTTCTTTCCTGTGAAATGATCTCCTGCATGCGATTTTCGATATCCTCTGCTTTTTCAGTTGCTAATTTTTGTGAGAGTTTCGCTTGTTCTACAATTTGTTTTTGGATCTTACTGACCCTGCTTGCAATCGATTGGATGTCACCACTTGAATTCATATCATTTAATTCAATTTGTCGACCCTCTTCAATATCATGAAGCCAGCTATCTACTGACTGTAACTGTTTTCGCCAATACATTCCCATTCCAAGTCCAAATAAAACGCCAAGCACAATACTAAAGCTAGGGACAAACAAAATAAACGGAATATCCATAATATTTGTATCCCAAAGCTCTTTCCAATCCAATACGGGAAATCTGATCATGAAAGACAGCAAAATGGTTGAACAAATAATAATGGCAAGACTTGCCCCCCACATAATTTGCCGCTGAACTGTATTCATACTCTCTTCACCTCTAAATCACCGATGAATGAAGAAGTAAAGATTTTTATTCTTTGTTCAGCTGTTTCAAAACCAGGAGTCTGTACCTGTAAATTCTGGTTAAAGACCTTTGAGCCTTCAAATTCTAAAATTTCCGTTGAACCAACCATAACCGAATGATTTACACATATTTCAATATCGTATGGCACGAGCACGCGAATATTACCGATTGAATTACGGATAAACATAACTGTTTCTCCTTTAGGTAATACCGTATAGCTTAAATCAATAATCGTATCACCGATTCCGGTTTGAATATTAATATCACGCCATTCATAGCCATATTCTGGTGTTTTTTGCTGACCAAATAATTGGTTAGAAAAAAGTGGTTCTTTTTTTATTAATGGCTTCTTTTCTAAAACTACATCAGGTTGCTCCTTAATTTCAGGTTTAATATAGGTAGGTTTTTTCCTGGATTGCACATATTGAATAATGAAATGCACTAGAATGGCTAATAAGAAAAACCTAACTGTGATCATACTGAAGATCGTAATAATTAATAAAACAATCCCCAGCCAAAACAATAGTTTCCCTCTCGTTTTAGGCATCCATTTTCTTCCGAAATAAATCATACCTATATATATGAGAAAGGAAAATACCAATCCTCTGTTAAAAAAAGTAAATTCTAAGAATAGCATGATAATCCCAAGTAAGAAAATCCAACTAATATATTCGCTTTTCACTTTATTTAACATTGGTCATCCTCCTTTCTACGTAAAGACTTGAAAAATGAAGCTCTCTTTTAACATGATCCTATTAGCTAAAAGGCGCAGCTAATCCCACGCCTTTTATTAATGAAAGGTAATTTTTCTATTAAGAGAAGTGCCAAGAAACACATCCGCTTTTTTTAGAATACCATGTTTCACCTACTAAATAGAATGAGTTTCTTCTTTTTTAAAATCTTTTTCAAGTTCAGCGATACGAGCATCAATCGTGTTTCGATTATAAGAGTTGTTTACTTGTTGCTCTAGACGGTCTAAATAAGACTCAATTTCTTGGAAACGGGAATAGGATTTGCTTGAGCAGTCACTATTATTATCAAGGACTTTATTCATTTTATTTTGAGCTCGCGTCATATTTTCTCGACCCATTAGCTCCATCCGACGAATTTGCATATCCTTTAGCTTATGTTTCATCTCTTCATATTTTTTTTCAAGTTCTGAGTGCTGAAGTGATGCTTGATGTAGAATTTCTTTCAGATTTGCAGCACGTTCTGCATAGAGGGCATACTCATCAGAAGCAAATAATGTTAACTCTGTTTCCCCTGCTTGCGCAGCAATTTCTGCTTGGCGCTTTCTCTTATCTGCTAATTCTTGTGCCTGTTGATACTCACGAGTAAATTCCTCTTTCAGTAAATATTGACGTTCGACGAGCTTACGAACCTTTTCCGTCTCCACTTCACATTCACGTAAATATTGATTTAATAAACTAATCGGATTCTTTTTCTCTTTTTGCTCTAATACTTCATTGATATCTGCTAATACCGTATTTTTAATGCGGGTAAAGATATTTGTCATGATAATCTCTCCTTGTTTTTCAACTCTAAATCTTTGGTTACTTTTTCATGCAGACCTTATTAGTTGCGATTTAATTCCGACCATTGCTTTTCAAAGTTTACGAAAGGGTCACTATCTTTCACATTCTTTTCAACTGCACTTGTTTCATTCCACTTTTTATAAACTAAGTAAAGAATATACGCAGCTGCAATGCCGAGGATTGCTGGTACATTTGAAGCTGAGGCTGTCAGAAAAACTAATCCAAGGATCGCCCACCCTATTTTCATCATGGTTGATTCTGCTTTTAAAAATTGTTTAAACACTAGGTACAGAATTAATATGCTGATTGCCAATCCAACTATCGATCCTAAGTTCGATAACAGAATAATTGCTGCAATACCTCCAATTAAAAACAAACTGAATTTTTTCATTTTCACTTCCTCCTTCCTTGATTTCATCTTACCTAGAATTTGTTTTTCCTATAACGTGCCTGAGCTTGATTTTTATCTAAGACTAGAGACGGAGTTGATTCTAAACAAAGGTTTGAATTCAATAATCAAAACCATACTAAGATTGGGAGGTAGTTATATATGAGCTTTTCTTGGCTATTCAGCTTTTTACTAGTTATCCAACCAGCAGCTATATCGGAGAACTTAATCATTAATAATCAAGGGGAAACAATTGCAAGAGTTGAGCTTGAAAACTACACTGTACCTATTCCAGGACTATCCTTAATTGATACTGAAAAATACCTGCTACTTGTTAATGAGCTTGATCGCTTAACTTATGAGGAACCAAAGAATGCATATATTAATCATCAAGGAGTGGTAGTGGAAGGGCAGTTAGGGAAAAAGCTTTATCGAAAGGTATTTACTGATTTATTTTATACACATTTTTATGAAACAGGCGCTTCAACTATTGAAACTCCTATACTAACGCTTTACCCAAAGGTAGACCGTGATTTATTATTAAGCATTCGCGTAAAACAAATCGGACAGTATGTAACTTATTTCAATGCAAACAACAAGGCCCGTTCTCATAATATAAAGCTTTCCGCTGAGGCGATTAATAATCATGTTGTTTTTCCAGGAGAAACATTTTCATTTAATCATGTCGTTGGAAGAAGAACTAAGGCACGCGGTTATATGCGTGCTCCTGTTATCGTAAAAGGAGAATTATCAGAGGATATCGGTGGGGGCATTTGCCAAGTGTCCTCTACTCTATATAATGCTACTGATCGAGCTGGTTTAAAGATTATCAAACGGTATTCCCACTCAAAAAGTGTTCCATATGTCCCTTCAGGCAGGGATGCTACGGTCAGTTGGGGTGGACCTGATTTTACCTTTACAAATCCGTATAGTTTCCCTTTACTCATACGGGCAAAAGCAATTGGAGGGCAAATGATTGTTCAAATCTACTCCTCGGATGAACTAGATCATGAGCCTCGCTCAATTCCAGAGGCCGTAAAACTAGATACAGATGAGAACGTTTCTGATGATGAGGCACTTCAAAATTAATCTTTATAAAAAGGGCTTTCTTAAATTAGATGTGTCTAACTAAAGATAGCCCTTATCGTTTTTTGTACCTACTTGTTATAGCTCTCTAGAACTAACGATGACACCGTCCTCATCAGCATATACATATTCGCCTGGATTCCAGGTTACTCCTCCAAATGTAACGCTGATGTCAGTATCACCCTTCCCCTTCTTCTCACTTCTTAAAGGATTGCTGCCCAATGCAAGAATTCCTATTTCTAATTCCGTTAGCTCAGCTACATCTCGAACACATCCATTAATAATTACACCTGCAAGCTTTCTTGTAAGAGCTATGTCTCCAAGACGATCACCTAGTAAAGCACATCTTTTAGAACCTCCACCATCAACAACTAGCACATTTCCTTCTGGTATCGTTTCTAATGCTTTTTTTACTAATACATTGTCTTCAAATACTCTTATGGTTGAGATTTTTCCGGAAAATTGTCTCTTTTTCCCATAGGATTTAAACTCTAACTGACAGACATCTAATTCCTTCCCAAATTCATCGCAAAAATCAGCAGTTTTGACATTCATTTAGTTATTCCTCCTTTTCTATTTTTTATGGATTTTCCTATAAATTCCTCGACTTACTGAAATAATCCTTCTTTTTACCGGAATAATCGAATTTTGAATACAAATGATATTTATTGGAAAAATTATGTAGAACAATACACTTTGGAGGAACAAAATGACACAAAACTCAAAAATGCCCCAATATCCTGAATCATTTTGGAGAAAAGTTGAATTGCCTTCGTTCGGCAAGCTTTCCGAGCACAGTTCTGTTGATATCGCCATCGTCGGAGGTGGAATTACTGGGATTACAGCTGGGCTCTTACTTGTAAAAGAAGGCTTTAAAGTTGCGATATTAGAGGCGGGCGAAATTATAACCGGTACGACTGGCCACACGACTGCCAAAATTACAGCACAGCATGGCTTAATTTATGATGAACTAATCCAGCATTTTGGAGTAGAGAAGGCACAGCTTTACTATGAGGCGCAACATGAAGCATTACAATTTATCCGTAATTCGGTAGCAGAGAAAAATATTGATTGTGATTTTAGTAATGAGGATGCATATATTTATACAATTTCGGATGAATATGTAGCAAAACTTGAAACAGAAAAAGACGCTTATTCGAAGCTAGGAATTGATAGCAGAATGGTTGAAGGCATCCCTTTTGATATTCAAACGAAGTCTACAATCGTGATGAATAATCAGGCACAGTTTCATCCATTGAAATATTTACACAGACTTTTGCAGGATTTTCTTGACGCTGGTGGAACAGTTTATGAGCATACGACAGCAGTTGATATTGGCGAAGGCGACAATCCAGTTATCATTACAAGAGACGGACATCGCATGAAGTGCAAATATGTCATTGTTGCTTCGCATTATCCATTCGTCGACATGATGGGTTTTTATTTTGCCAGAATGTATGCTAGTCGCTCTTATGTTCTGGGCGTAAAAGTGGAAAAAGATTTTCCGGGTGGCATGTATTACAGCGCTGATACGCCGACACGTTCGTTAAGATATACGCCTTATAATGGGGATAAGTTAGTCCTTGTTGGCGGAGAAGGTCATAAAACTGGCCAAGGTATAAATATGATAAAGCATTATGTGGCGTTAGAGGATTTTGCGGAAAAGGTATTGAACATTACTGATTTTCCGTACCGCTGGTCTGCACAAGATTTAATAACGCTAGATAAAGTTCCCTATATCGGCCCCATTACTGCAAATAGACCAAGTATTCTAGTGGCTACTGGCTATCGGAAATGGGGAATGACAAACGGTACAGCTGCTGCATTATTACTCAAAGATATTATTATCGAGAAGGAAAATCCTTACCGTGATCTTTATGCTCCTTCAAGATTTCAGGCTGATCCTAGTCTAAAGAAGATCATCTCCATAAATACAGAAGTTGCTGGACATTTAATTAAAGGAAAGCTTGAGCTTGTTCCGAAAGAACCGACTGACTTAGAAAATGACGAAGGTGCAGTAGTCATGGTTAAAGGAAAAAGAGCAGGTGCTTATCGAGATAAGGAAGGAAAACTCCATTTAGTCGATACGACATGTACCCATCTTGGCTGTGAAACAGAATGGAACGACGCTGAAAGAACATGGGACTGCCCATGCCATGGCTCTCGTTACTCCTATAACGGTGAAGTTCTCAATGGTCCAACGAAAAAACCTTTAAGAAAAGTGGAAATGGAGTAAATAAAAAAGGAGCCTGTGAAATTTGTGCCGTTTATCTTGCACAAATTCCACAGGCTCTGTCCACTCCAAAAAGACAAAACAAGCATTCTGTCCACGACCGGTGCCAGGCACCACAGAAAGACAATGGATCGATCTGTCCACGGGTGGTGGCAGGCACCTTTATTGGCACCTTTATTTGCGGTTTTTTTGGGGATTTTCGTTTCCTGTTGTAAATTCAACTAATTCTGAGCTTGTTTTGTTGCCCTTTTTAACATTATTATTTCGTTGTGCATTTGCATTTCCTAGTTTTTTTCTACCCATAGCTGTATCTACTCCTCTTCAAGTTTCGTTCGCATACTTTAGTATGATGAAGAAACTTAAATTTGTCTTCAGAGTGTAGTATGGTGTGAATGAATAAACATTATTCACAGGGATAATGGATTAAGTTGGATCGACTACATTGCCACCGCGCATAACTTTTTTCATTGCATGAATACCTAATTCTTTTGTAAACTTCTTCAATTCTCTTTCTTCTCTCTCGGTAACAAGAGAAATGACTGTCCCACTTGCTCCAAATCTTCCTGTTCTTCCAGAACGATGGACATATTGATTAAGATCCTTTGGAAAATCCATATGCACAACATGAGTTACATCTTTAATATCTAATCCTCTTGCAGCGACGTCTGTAGCAAGTAGCATATTTGATTTGCCTGTACGAAAATCCTTTAATGAATTTTGTCGTTCAATCTTATTTAGATCACTGTGCAGAGAGCTCGTATAAATCTCTTTAAACGCCAATTTTTCAGCAATGACCGTGAGATTCCCAATGTCTTTAACAAATACAAGTGCTTTAATCGATGGTAATCGTGAGATTTTCTCAAGCATTTTAATTTTATCTCTTTGCTCAGCTACGAAATAAATATGCTCAACAGTTGCTGCATCAATTGTCTCATCTGCTTCAACCTTTATTACTTCTGGATCATTCGTCAATTCCCTTGCTAATTTCTCAACTTCAGCTGGCAGAGTTGCAGAGGCCATGATTACCTGCCGTTCACTTAAAGTTGATTTCACAATACTTCTCACGGTTTCTAAATGCTCACGAACGAATAATTGATCGACTTCATCAAAGACAACGGTTCTAACTTCATGCATTTTCAGCTTTTTCTGTTTAATTAATTCGAGCATCCTGCCCGGCGTTCCAACTGCGATATGTGGATGTTTTTTTAATTTTTCCAGTTGCCTCTTAACGTTAGCTCCCCCAATAAAAGAAGCTGCTCGAATACCGCTTCCTTCCGTCCACTTTTGGATTTCCTGTAGGATCTGCATAACAAGCTCCTGAGATGGAGCAATAATGACTGCCTGTACAGCCCTTTTATCAACTTCAATTTTCTCAACGACTGGCATAACATACGCTAGCGTCTTTCCTGTTCCCGTCGGTGATTCTGCGATTACGTCTTTTCCACTAATAGCAGCTGGGATAGCTCTTGATTGTATCGTTGTAGGCTGCTTAAATTCAGATTTCATCCAAATCTCTTGTAAAAATGGTTTTAGTTCATTAATTATTGAATGTGTCATTGGTAACTCCTTTGTATTCAAACTCATTTTGAGAATTTATCTTTAATTAAGTTTCGCTAATGATCCTAACTTATGAATGGATTGATGTCTAGCCTTTGCTTTAATATTGGTAATGATTATCGTATTTCATATATTTTTAATGATTGGCTATATTAAAAAAGAGGTGGTTGATTTGATTCGAAAAATAACAATGATTTTATGGATTTCAACTTTTCTTCCTACTTCACTTACATTTGCTGAAACATCAAAACAAATTGAAATTTTTGATATTGAAAAAGGAACCGTCATCAAAACTGTGCCACTCAATCTAATTTTCCAAACAGAATCAGCTAAAATTCTTAACAGCATAAAAGATATTTATAAAAAAGTAAATCCTATCCCGAACAAAGGACTAATGGTAAAAATCCCTTTAAATCCAATGATTCCAGTTCAAAATCAATGGCTAACTTCTCATGTAGATGAAATAATCATATTTTTACCCGAAGATGAAGAACCATACATTATGACTTTTGACGATGAAAATAATGTTTATTTTTTCACCATAAATAATCAGAATTCTGTAAGTGAATTTATTTTAAAGACGTTGAGTTTATCACAGTAGACAATCATGAGTATCTACTCTCAACCGAGAATGTAAATGTCGGTCAATATACTTTCTCTGCGCTGGTTATTCCTCCGTAATAAAGGCTTATTCAAGTAAACCGACCGACTATTTTGTTTTTTGCATACAAAATAGCCAACAAAAAATGCTCAGCCGAAGCCGAGCATTTTTAATGAATTTCATTAAGATACTTTTTCTTTTTCACTTTCTAACTTATAGCCGTT